>NZ_JAAKYA010000011.1:0-25916 GCF_011044775.1 Limisphaera ngatamarikiensis
CCACCCCACCCACCCCATCCTCAGAACGGCCAGAGCCGCGGAATCATCGCCACCGAAATCGCCCAGAAAATCAAATTCAGCGGCAGTCCCATCCGCACAAAGTCCATGTACCGGTACCCGCCCGGATGGTACACCATCGCGTTGGTCTGATAACCCAGCGGCGTCGTGAAACTCGTGGACGCGGCAAAACACACCGCCATCAAAAACGGCTTCGGGTCCACCCCCAGCGAATCCGCCAGCGACAACGCCACCGGCGTCAGCATCACCGCTGTCGCGTTGTTGCTCAAAAACTCCGTCAGCAGAGCCGTCACCCCGTACAACACCGCCAGCGCCAGCCATGGATTCGCGTCCCCGGTCAAAAACAGCGCAGCCTCGGCAACCCCGGCCGCCGCCCCCGACTTCTCCAGCGCCAACCCCAGCGGCCACGTCCCTGCCAACAAAAACACCACCCGCCAGTCCACCGCCCCATACGCCTCATCCAACGTCAAACACCGAAACGCCACCAGCGCAATGCACCCGATGATCGCCGACACCATCACCGGCAGCACATTCAACGCCGTCAACAACATCACCCCGGCCACCACCCCCACCGCCACCGGAATCTTGTGCCGCCGCAACACCGGCTCGTCCACCGGTTGCAACACCAACACGTTCGGGTCCTGACGCAACCGCTCCAACGCCTCCCCGGGCCCCAACACCAGCAACGCATCCCCCACATCCAACTCCACCTCGCTCAACCGCTGCTGCAACGTGCGCTCGCCCGCCCGCACCGCCAACACCGTCGCCCCAAATCGATGCTGAAAGTTCAGGCTGCTCAACGTTCGACCCCGCCAGGCCGACCCCGCCGGAATCATCACCTCCGCCAGCTTCAGTTCCTCCCCCTCCAGGCTCGCATCCGTGGCGGCAAACCCGGGCAACAATTCCAAACCCCAGTCGGCCTTGAGCTCCATCAGCGCCCGCGGATCCGCACGCACCAGCAGAATGTCCCCGGCCCGAATCGTCTCCTGCAGCGGCATGAACAACCGCCGCCCCTGCCGCAGCACCTCCAACACCGCCACCATGTCCCCCCGACTCAACGGCGTCTGACCCAGGACCCGCCCCGCCAACCGCGAATCCTCGCGCACCCGCAGCTCCGCCAGATACGGCCCCAGCTGATAACTTTCCACCCGCTGAACGCCCCGGCGGTGGGGCAACCACCACCACCCCGCCACCACCAGGTACACCGAGCCCACACCCAACAACACCACCCCCAACGGCGCAAACTCAAACAGCTGAAACGATCCCACCCCGGCCCGCTCTGACAACGCATTCACCAGCAGGTTCGTCGAGGTCCCCACCAGCGTGCACACCCCGCCCATCTGCGCCGCATACGAAAGCGGAATCAACACCCGCGAGGGCGATACCCCACCCCTGGCACACGCCGCCAACACCATCGGCAAAAACACCGCCACCACCGCCGTGTTGTTGATGAACGCCGAAACCGCCCCCGCCAAAAGCACCGTCACCAGCACCAACCACACCGGATGCCGCGCCAATCCCTCCAACCACCGCGCCACAAACTCCACCGCTCCCGTCTTCTGCAGCCCGGCGCTCAACACAAACATCGCCGCCACCGTCAAAACCGCCGGATTGCTGAAACCCGACACCCCCTCCGACGGCGTGATCCACCGCCCCGGCGCCCCCCACCCGAGAAACTGCAACACCAACCCGGTCAGGATCAGCGCCGCCATCAACATCAGCGCCACCAAATCCACCCGGAATCGCTCCGTCACAAACAACCAAACCGCCCCGGCGGTGATGACCAGAACCAGCACAATCTCCATCGTTCATCCGGAGAATAAGAAAGCGTGCGCTCCGGGTAAACCCGCGTTGCGCCCGCCCACCTCGAACCGGGCGGATCCCCGCCCCTCAATCACAGCAGCCCGGGCCCCGGCCTCTGCCACTCAGAAACCAGCGCGGCACCATGATCGCACCCGCCCGGCCATCCCAGTCCCACCCACGCCACAGACCCGGTACCGGTGGCAGACTCGCACATCGGCCCGGACCGGCCCGCTTCGTTCACCTCCCTTACTGCCGCACCGACAGCCCGCTCCCAACCCCCATCGACCGCCTCGACGACCATCGCAACAAGCCCAAGTGGACCCGTCAAGCCGAGCTGTACCACGAAATCCACGCTTTGGACCAGGGACCCCGAACCCGCATCCATCGAAGACGAGGACAAGGCCGTCGTCTACACCGTCCAGCGCGACTTCTTCCAGATCGCACGAAACCATTGGCACCAGGTCCGGGGCAATTTCATGGTCACCTGCTCCGTCACACTCCGGGCACGGGCTCGAGTCTATCGCCACCCCATGAATCACGAATCACGTGCCGGAAGACACCCACAATCCCCGTTGCACCACCAGATTCACACCGTGGCCACAACTCCTGCAAGAACTCCTCACCGGTGCCTTCACGACAGGTTCCCGGCCAAAGGTCAGGTCGAACACTTCGGCCTCATCCACCGCGAATTGGCCAGGGTCATTCGGCATACCGATCCCCCAAAAAAAGCCCCCACGAGTGGCTGCAACGGCCCAACAACCCGAATCCGCCGCTGTCCACCGCAGGCCCAAGAATCTCCCCACGGGCAGCTCAAACACGCCGCAACACACACGCCTCCTCAATCCCGGTGGAACAGCCATTCCCCACCAACGAACCGGAACGGTGCCGCGCAGTCACCCCGGTACAAACGCCCGGAAAACCCAGCCGGCGACCATATCCCGTCCCCCACACAATCCCTTCATAACAAGTGGGTTGCCGCACATCCGGTCGAGATCACCCCCCGAGAGCGCCGCAAGGCCCACAAGATGATTTCCACCCTACCGGAACTTGTACAAGTCGTTGCACATCAGTCCATTACAGCAAACGAAACCCCGGTCGAGTTGACATCCCCCGGGCGACGGCCTTAGGGTTCGCACGTGGACGACGAGGTGCCAGACGAACGATTCCGGCCCCGCCTCATGGCGATGGCCGGGCGCTTTCCTCGTGCGTGTCCCTGTTCCGGTGGGTTCACCCCATGAGCCCGGGCCGGTCCGTATGATTTCCGATTTTCCCATGGTTTGATTCCACTGCTGTGAATGCATTTGCCATGAAACCTGCGCTCCTGAAGTCGGCCGGTCGACCCCGGCCGCGCAAACGCAAGCCTGATACCACGCCCGTGGAAATCCGTCCGATGCGGCTGGAGGATTTGCCGGAGGTGTACGAACTGGGCCGCAAACTCTTCACCGCGGAGAAGCTGCCCACCCTCTACCGCTGCTGGGATGAGGACGAGGTGATGAACCTGTTCAGCGCGGAGCCCGAGACCTGCCTCGTGGCGGTGGCCGGAGACCGCGTCGTGGGCTTTGCCCTCGGCAGCGTGATGCAAAAACGCGGCAGTGCCTGGCGCTACGGCTGGCTCGAATGGCTCGGCGTACATCCCTCATGGAGCCGCCGCGGCGTGGCCTCCCGGCTGGTCCGTCAAATGACCAGCCTGTTCATCGAGCGGGACGCCCGCATCATGCTCGTCGACACCGACGAAGCGAACCGGCCTGCGCTGGCCTTTTTCCGCAAACTCGGGTTTGGCCAGGAGCTCCGGCACGTCTATCTCTCCCAAAACCTCGACAGCCACCCGGAAGCCATCGAACGACGCGAACGGCTCAAAGACGAGGAAACCGACTGATCGAACGCCGGGCCACCCCCGGCAGCAGGACAAAGCTTCCCAACCCGGTCCGGCCCCCGGCCACCGCCACCGGGCCTGTAACCGCAGCCCGTCCCTCCGCCTGGATTCCCCCTGTAGGGGCGGTGCGGATGGATCCCGGACTGCTTTACAAGCCGGCCTCTCCCTGCCTACGATGCCCCGGCAGCTCCGACTCGTATGCCCGCAAAACGCGCATCCGAAAAAGCCATTCGTGTCCTTTTGGTGGACGATCACCCCGTCGTCCGACGCGGACTCGCCGCGTGCCTGGCCGAGCACCCTCAACTGCGGGTCGTCGGAGAAGCGGCTGACGGCCATGAAGCCGTCCGGGAAGCCGGCCGGCTCCGGCCCGACCTTATGCTGGTGGACATCAACATGCCGGGCCTGGACGGCCTCCAGGTGTGTGAAGCCGTGCGGCAGTCCGCCCCGGAAACGCGCGTGGTCATCCTCTCGGTCCACAACCGGCCGGATTACATCGAACGTGCCCTGGCTGCGGGCGCCCGGGGGTATCTGTTGAAAGACATCCCTCCCGCGCAGTTGACCGACGCGCTGATCCGCATCCACGCCGGCGAGGTCGTGCTGAGCCCGCAGGTCACCCAAACCGCCGTGACCCAGTGGATGCGCCATCAGGGCCGGGCACGCCGGAGCACCAACCTCAGCCGGCGCGAGCAGGAGGTCCTGGCCCTCATCGCCCAGGGACTCACCAACAAGGAAATCGCCCAACGCCTCGGCGTCAGCGTTCGCACCGTCGAGACCCACCGTGAACGGATCATGAACAAGCTCAACCTCCGCACGGTGGCCGCCCTCACCCGCTACGCCATCGCCGAAGGCCTGGTACCCCTCCAGGAGAACCGAACCTGAACCACGGCCGAGCGGACGCCGGCCGGTTCGGCCGTCAACGCCGGCCCAGCCCCCAGATCAGCCACACCGCCAATCCCACCAGCAGGATCACCCACCAAAAATACCGCAACTCCCGCGCCGCCAGTTCCATGACCGCCAGCGCCCTCGGAAACAGCGCCAGCAAACCCGCAGCCACTGCCGCCAGTAGAATCGCCCGCAACCAAACCCGCTGCGGTCCCGTCATGGCCCGACCTCCGGCGCACCCGGCCGGCCCAGTGGCAACAACAGCCCCGATCCCGTACCGCCGACGTCGGCCGGCACCACCAGCGGCGATCGGCCGTTCCACTTCTCCACCAACTGCAGCCGCAGGAATTCCGGGTTCAATCGCAGGGCCTCGCCCCGAATCCGAATTGCCTGTGCCTCCCCCTCGGCCCGGATGACCGCCGTTTCCGCCTCGATCTCGGTTTGCATCTGCACAAACCGCGCCCGGGCCGCCTCCTGCTCCGCCACCATCTTCGCCTCGATGGCCCGCTCCAGCTCCTCCGAAAGGTCAATGTTCCGGATCACCAGGTCGTTCACCTCCAACAGATCGCCAATCTTCTGCCGTGCACCGGCCAGCGCGTCCAACTTCACCTGGCCCCGGTTCTTGACAATCTGCTCCGCCGTCAACAAGGCCGTCACCTCCTTGACCGCCTCCTGCACCCGCGGCGCAATCAGACTGTCGAACGGGTCCCCGGCATACTGCCGGTAAATCGTCACCACCGACCGTTCAGGGATCCGGTACAGAACCCGCAAATCCAGCGTCACCTGTTGCAGGTCCGACGAGAAACACTCCGCCCGCAGCGGCATCGTCCGCTGCCGCACACTCACCGGCACCACCCGCGTCACCAACGGCAGCTTGAACCCGAACCCCTCCGGCAGAAACCGGTCCGATGCCTTCCCCAGGGTCACCTTCACCCCGCGATGCCCGGGCGGCACAATGTAGCTGCCGGCCGCCCCCAACAGCACCAGCAGAAACAACACCCCCGCCGCCACCAGGAATCGTGGCAGAGAACCGGGTAACACCACCTCAACGCGATCGTGCGGGTAATACGGATTGCGTGCGCGCATGGTTTGTCCCCGAAGAACGCCACAACTCGGAAACCGACATCAGAATCTGGCCTCCGCCCACCACCAGCGGCGCCTGACCATCCCAACGGTCCACAATCTGCAAATCCACATAACTCGGATTCTCCCGCAGCGCCTCACCGCGGATGCGGATCGACTCCGCCTCGCCCCGCGCCTTGATCACCGCCGTGTTCGCCTCGATCTGCGCCCGCTGCTGCACAAACTTCGCCTTGGCCGCCTCCTGTTCCTGAATCATCTTCTGCTCGATCGCCCGCTCCAGCTCCGGCGTCAGCTTGATGTCCTCAATCACCAGATCCTCCACCATCACCAGTTCCCCGATCTTCGACCGCGCCAGCTCCAGCGTCCGCACCTTGATCTGCTCCCGGTTCTTCACGATCTGCTCCGCATTCTGCAATGCCACCACCTCCTTCAATGCCTCGTGCACCCGCGGCGCCACCAGCTGACCGAACGCGTCCCCCTCGTAATCCCGGAACAATCGCACCACCGCCGACTCCGGAATCCGGTACAAAATCCGCAAATTCACCCGGATCTGCTGCAGGTCCGACGAATAACACTCGGCCGTCTCCCGCGCCGTTTGCTGGCGAATGGAGACCGGATGAATCGTGCTCACCAGCGGCAGTTTCAGCCCGAACCCCTCCGGTTTGAACCCCTCCGACACACGCCCCAGGATGACCTCCACCCCGCGGTAGCCGGGCTGCACCACATAGGTGCCGCTGGCCGCCACCAGCACCGCCACCAGCAGCAGAATTGCAATCCCGATCACTCGCGCCATCACCTCCGGTCTCATGGTCCGAACCCGATCGCCACTTTAGGTCGCCCTTCCCTCCCCGCAAGCAAAACCGGCCGGAATTCGGAATCCCCGGTCCCCATCCCGCCCGTCACCGGAAAGTGCTGTCAGTCCCTCTCGTAGGCGGCGTACAGCGTCGGAATCCCCCGCGCCCGGAACTCCCTCTCAAAATCGGTTTGCAGGGCCAACAGCTCCGGCGGGGTCTCCACCGGCCGGAATACCGGCGCCGCCGCAAACACCTCCCG
This sequence comes from Limisphaera ngatamarikiensis, assembly GCF_011044775.1. Classification (NCBI taxonomy): domain Bacteria; kingdom Pseudomonadati; phylum Verrucomicrobiota; class Verrucomicrobiia; order Limisphaerales; family Limisphaeraceae; genus Limisphaera; species Limisphaera ngatamarikiensis. The sequence continues at coordinate 6,713 of NZ_JAAKYA010000011.1, forward strand.
CATCTGGGCAAAGTAATCCGGATCGTCCGTCCGCAAATACACCCGCCCCCCCGGCACCAGCGCCGCATGCGCCAGCGCGGGAAACCGCGGCTGAATCAGCCGGTTGCGCCGGTGCTTCTTCTTCGGCCACGGATCCGGAAAGTAGATGTGAAACACCGAGACCGACCCCGGCGGCAGCAGATACTGCAGAAAATATCCGCATTCGATCCGGATCCCCCGCAGATTCGTCAATCCCAGCCGCCGCCCTTTCTTGTCCAGCTTGCGGATCCGCCCCAGGAGCCGCTCGATCCCCAGGAAGTTCCGCTCCGGATGCATCGCGGCGTATTCCACCAGGAACGTCGCGTCCCCGCACCCCAGCTCCACCTCCAGGGGCTGAACCCGGGGAAACAACCGCGCCACGTCAATGGGTTCGAGAATCGAGGGCGGATCATACAACAAACTCTCCGGCGACCCGGGCCCAGCGACCGAAGAGTCCCCGGACTCCGAACCCTTCACCTGCGCGCGCTCCATCCCCTCACTCATTGTGCGGAATCGGCAGGGTGCCGCCCCCGATGAATTCCCGAACCAGCGCGTCCCCCGGAATCAGCCGCGCCGCCTCCTCAAACGAAATCGGTTCCACACTCCGCAACAACGCATGCACCCGCTCGTACCGGATGCGCGCGTCCAGGAAACCCGCATAGGGCTCGAGCTCCTCCGGCCGCGGCCACAACGCGCCCGGCCCCAAAAACCAAGGCTGCAAAAGCGGCCAGTCAAACGGAAACCCGCCGTTGATGACGTGGTCCGCCAGTCCCATCAGCGGAATGATGCTGAACAGTTCCCCCGCCCGCACATAATGCCAGTGCAACAACGTCAGCAACGGCCGGTGCGCCCGGTGCTTCATGTCGCGCAACATCCGCCGCACCAGCCGCACATCCGTGAACGCGGTCAACCGGCCCGTGCTGCCGTCGCCCTCATACAGCGGATGCAACGTCTCGATGTAAATGCGGAACTGACTCCGCGGATCCACCCCCTCGGTGATCGGCGGGTAGAACCCGTGCAAACAGTCCAGCAACAGGATCTGATCCGGTTCGCGCCGGACCGTCTTGGTCCCCACCCGGCGGCCCTCCTTGAAGCTGTAGATCGGTTTCTCAATCGGCCGCCCCTCCAGCAAATCCAGCAAATGCCGGTTCAACAACTGCAGATCCAACGCCTCCGGCGTCTCGTAGTTGCGGTCGTTGATCCAGTCGGTCGGGTGCTCCACCAACGACCAGAAATAATCGTCCAGATTCAGCATCAGAAACCGCAGCCCCTCCCTCTCCAGCCGCTGCGTCAGTTTCACCGTGGTGGTCGTCTTGCCCGAGGAACTCGGCCCGCTGATCCATAACATCCGCAACGGATCGCCCGCGTTCAACCGGGCCATCACCTTCCGCGCCGCCTCGTCCAGCGACGCCTCATACCGCGCCAGAGCCTCCTCCACCACCGGCCGCCACCGACCCGACCGCGTGATCTCGTTCAAACCGGCCACCGTGTGGCATCCCAACGGACGCGCCCAGGCCAGCTCCCGCTCCAAAATCGCCGTGGGAAACCCGTTGCCCATGAACTGCTCCGGCCGGATCGCCCCCTCCCGGAGCCAGTGCCGACCCCACCGATAACACGCATACGCATCCGCCGTGTTCTGAAACCCGTAACTCCGCAACACATGCAGCACGTCGTCCTGGATCTCCTCGATCGTCGGCGGAAAATTCGTGATCAGATGATGCGGGTCGCTGTTCAAACAAACGATGACCGCGTCGGCCAGAAAGTCCGCCAGTTCCTCATCCGTCGGACACGCCTCAAACAACCGGCCGTTGATGTGCGGCAGATAATCCTGCCGAAACCCGCCGATCGACCGCGCCGCGTTCAGAATCGCACGACGGATCCGGCCCGGGTCAAACGTCACCAGTGCCCGGTTCCGTTTCTGAACCTTCACGATCCGGTTCTGTACTGGCATGCGTACCTCTCCCGTGCCCTGTACGACCTCAACCACCGCTCCGGTCCGGCACAAACCGTCCGGCCCGCCGCGCCCCGCGCGCGCCCGATCAAGCCGTCCCGCCGGCGTGCGCCGCGGCCGTCCGCACCGCCTCCACACACCGCCCGCACAGCGTGGGATGATCCGCATGCCGGCCCACGTCCGGTTCCCAGTGCCAGCAGCGTTCACATTTCTCCCCCGTCGCGTGGACCACCTCCACCGGGCCGTCCCGACCCGGCTCCGGCCGGAACTCCACCTGCGAGACGTTCATCAGTTCGCGGAACGCGTCCGCATGCGCCCGCGCGCACACGAACAACGGATCCTCCCCGCACAGAATCAATCGCGCCTCCAACGCCTTCCCAATCACCTTCGCCTGCCGGGCCCGCTCCAGCTCCGGCAACAACCGGTCGCGCAGCCGGAACAGGTTCTCCCACACCTCGACCTCCTCCGCCGACCGTTCCAACCGGGTCGGTTCCCAAACCTGCTCATGCACGCTGCCGGCAGGCCGGCCCGGAATCAGTTCCCATGCCTCGTCCGCCGTAAAGGCAAGGATCGGCGACAACATGCAACACAAATCCCGCACCATCCGCCACAACGCCGTCTGGGTGGACCGCCGCCGGGGCGAGTCGGCCGGATCCGTGTACAGCCGGTCCTTGATGATGTCGTGGTACACCGCCGAAAGTTCCACCGCCACAAACTGGCTCACCTTCTGGTACACCACGTGGAACTCGTAGCGTTCATACGCGGCCTGCACCTCCCGCTCGAGGCGGCCGAACAGGTCCAAAATCCACCGGTCCAGCCCCGTCAATGCCTCATCGGGCACCCGATGCCGGTCCGGATCAAAATCGTACAGATTCGACAACTGATACCGCAGTGCGTTCCGCAACACGCGGTAGATCTCGGCCACCTTCGCCAGCCGTTCCTCGCTCACCACGATGTCGCTGCGGAAATCCTGCGAGGCCACCCACAACCGCACGATGTCCGCCCCCCACTTCCGGACATAGGCCTCGGCCGTCTGCGGCTTTTCATAGCCACCCTGGGACTGCCGGCTCTTGGAGATCTTCTCCCGGTCCGCGTCCACCATGAACCCGTGCGTCAGCACCGTGCGATAGGGCGCCGCACCCTGCGACGCCAGCGACAGCAACAACGAGGACTGAAACCAGCCCCGGTGCTGATCCGACCCCTCCAGATACATGTCGCACTGGAACGGCAGCGGCGAACCCCGCAACTCCGGCCGCCGCGCAATCACCGCACGCGAGGAACTGCCCGAGTCAATCCACACGTCCAGCGTGTCCGTGGACTTCACCGCCGGCTCGGGACCCGTCCAGCCGGGCGGCCGGATCTCCGACCACAACCGTTCCACCGGCCATTCAAACCATACGTTCGACCCGTGCCGTTCCACCAAATCCGCCGCCCGCCGCACCACCGTCGCATCCAGGATCGGTTCCCCGCGTGCATCATAAAACGCCGGAATCGGCACCCCCCAGGCCCGCTGCCGGCTGATGCACCAGTCCGGCCGCGCCTTCACCGCCGCCGCAATCCGGTTCTTCCCCCAGTCCGGAATCCAGGTCACCTTCTCAATCTCCGCCAGCGCACGCTCCCGAAACGTGGGCGTGCCCGGCGGACTGCCGGCCGGCACATGATCCAGCCGGATGAACCATTGATGCATCGCCCGGAAAATCACGGGCGTCTTGCTCCGCCAGCAGTGCGGGTAACTGTGCCGGTAGTTCTCCTCATGCAACAACAGCTTCCGCACCCGCAGCTCGTGCAGCACCGCATCGTTGGCCTCACTCCGACCGTGCCTCTCCAGAATCGATTTGCCGATCAGTTCCGCCGGCATCTGCGCCTCCCGCGGCAAATCGTCCGTCCACGCGAACCGGCCCTCATCATCCACCGGCGAATACACCGGCAACCCGTGCTCCAGCCCCAGCAAGTAATCCTCCAAACCGTGCCCCGGCGCAATGTGCACAAACCCCGTGCCCGTCACATTGTCCACAAAGGCATCCCCCGGGTACAACCGACCCGTCCGCGCACAAAACGGATGCTGATATTCCACCTGTTCCAGGTGCCCCGCATCCAGATGCCGCACGATCTGGAAATGCTGCCAGCCGCACTTGGCCGCCACCGTGTTGACCAGCATTGCCGACAACACGTAATCCTCCCCGTCCACCCGCACCACCGCATAACTGAACGTCGAATTGTACGCCACCGCCAGGTTCGCCGGCAGCGTCCAGGGCGTCGTCGTCCAGATCAGCAAATACGTCCCCGGCCGACCCACGATCGGAAACTTCACATACACGCTCTGGCTGACGTGCTCCTGATACTCCACCTCCGCCTCCGCCAGGGCCGTCCGACACGGAATGCTCCAGTACACCGGCTTCTTCCCCCGGTACACCATCCCCTGCTCCACAAGATCCGCAAACAGCCGCAGTTCCTCCGCCTCGTACGCCGGATCCAGCGTCAGATACGGACGCTCCCAATCCCCCAGCACACCCAGCCGCTGAAACTGGCGCCGCTGCAACTCCACAAACCGCCGCGCGTATGCCTCGCAGGCCCGCCGGATCTCCGCCGCATCTTCCGATCCGCCCGACCGACCCCGCTCCTGCACCACCTTGAATTCAATCGGCAACCCGTGACAGTCCCAACCCGGCACATACGGCGCCCGGTACCCGCGCAACGTCCTGTACTTCAACACGAAGTCCTTCAGGATCTTGTTCAGCGCCGTGCCGATGTGCACGTCCCCGTTCGCAAACGGCGGCCCGTCATGCAACACAAACAACGGGCCCCCCGCCCGCGCCTGCTGAATCCGCTCATACAGACGCGTCTCCTGCCACCGCCGCAGCCGTTCCGGCTCCCGCACCACCAAATCGGCCTTCATCGGAAAGGCCGTCCGCGGCAGATTCAACGTGTTCTTGTAATCCATGCGTCAGTCTCCCAGCGTGGGCGGACGCTAGCAAGCCGGCCCCGCCACTGTCAATGGATCGGTCCGCCGGCCCCAACCCGCACCCACCACCCCACACCCCCAACCCACGCCCCCGGACCTCACCCTTCCCACGCCCACAACGCCGACCCAACCGCCCACCTTCCGCATTTGCTTCTGCGGCCCGTCCCGCCCACACTGCTCCCGGGCGACGGACCACGGCCATGGGCGGTCGGGCACCACTCAACCGCACAACCCCGGCCGGACAAACAGCCGGGCTCAAACCGGGCTCAAACCGGCCCCGGGACGCGGCGCACCACCCGAACCCGGGCCGATCCGACCATGCACGCCATGACCGGGCTCCGGACGCCCGTGCCCCCTGAGCCGGGCACCGTGGAGGGAGTGAAACCTATGAAAACGCGGGTCGTCGTCATCGGAGCCGGCGTGGTGGGCTTGTCCACAGCCTGGTACTGCGCCCGGCGCGGATTCGACGTTCGCGTCCTCGAACGCCACCCCGCCCAACGGGACGGCTGCTCCTTCGGCAACGCCGGACTCATCGTCCCCAGCCACTTCATCCCCCTTGCCGCCCCGGGCATGGTCGGCCTCGCACTCAAATGGATGTGGCGCCCAGATTCGCCCTTCTACATCCGACCCCGCTGGGATCCGGACCTCTGGTCCTGGGCGTGGCGATTCTGGCGCGCCGCCACCCGGACCCGCGTCGAACGCGCCGCGCCCGTGCTCCGCGACCTTCTCCTGGCCGGCCGGCGCGCCTTCGAGGAACTCGCCCGGACCACCGGGGACGAACTCGGCCTCCAGAAAAAGGGCCTCCTCATGCTCTGCACCACCGACCACGGCATGGAGGAAGAACAAAAGATCGCCGCCCACGCCCGCCAGCTCGGCATGCCCGCCGAAATCCTCGACGCGCAGCAGGTGCACCGGCTCAACCCCGGGCTCCGCCTGCAAATCGTCGGCGGCGTCTTCTATCCCCTGGACTGTCACCTCAAACCCGAACGGTTCATGGACACGCTCCAGCGAATGGCCGGGGCCGCGGGCGCCTCTTTCCTCTGGCAGGCCGAGGTCCGCGAATGGGTGACCCGCAATCGTCGCATCCAGGCCGTGCGCCTCCAAAAGGGACAAACCCTCGAGGCCGATGCCTTCGTCCTCTGCGCCGGCGTCTGGTCAGCCCGCCTGGCCCGTCAACTGGGCCTCCGACTCCCCCTCCAGGCGGGCAAAGGGTACAGCCTGACCCTGCCCGATCCCGTCCAACGCCCCCAAATGGGCTGCATCTGCACCGAGGCTCGCGTGGCCGTCACACCCATGAACGGCACCCTGCGCGTCGGCGGCACCATGGAATTGACCGGAACCGATCCCACCATCAACCCCGTCCGCGTCCGCGGCATCGTACGCTCGTTCTGCCGGTACTTCCCCGACTTCCAGCCTGAACACTTTGACCGGATTCAACCCTGGGCCGGACTGCGACCCTGCTCGCCCGACGGCCTTCCCTACCTCGGCCGCCCCGCAGCCTGGGAAAACCTCTGGATCGCCACAGGCCACGCCATGCTCGGACTCAGCCTCGGCCCGGTCAGCGGTCAATGCATCGCCGACGACATCGCCGGCTCCGCACCCGAACCGCTTTCGCCCTTGCTCGCCCCGGATCGCTATCACCAACACTCCACGCCATGAAACCATCCTACCCAACCATGCACTGGGAAGGCGTTCTGCCCGCCATCACCACGCCGTTCACCGCCGACGGTCAGGTGGATCACGAGTTCCTGGCCCGTCACGCCCGCTGGCTGGTTGACAACGGCTGCACCGGTGTGGTCGCACTGGGTTCCCTCGGCGAAAGCCCCACCCTGCGCTTCGAAGAAAAGGTCGCCATTCTCCAGACGGCCGTAACCGCCCTCGGGACACGCGCGCCGGTCGTCGCCGGCATCGGCGCCGTGGGTACCGCAGAAGCCGTGGAACTGGCCCGCCAGGCCGAACGCATCGGTTGCTCGGGCCTGATGATCCTGCCGCCCTACGTTTACGCGGGAGACCCGCGCGAAATGCTCCAACACGTCGCCACCATCCTGCGCAGCACCCGACTCTCCTGCATGCTCTACAACAATCCCATCGCCTATCGCACCGATTTCCTCCCCGAACAAATCGCCCGACTGGCCGATGAACATCCCAACCTCCACGCGGTCAAGGAATCCAGCGGCGATGTGCGGCGCATCACCGCCCTGCGCGCCCTCCACGGCAACCGCCTCGCCATCCTCGTCGGCGTGGACGACCTCATCGTCGAGGGCGTTCGCGCCGGTGCTGTGGGTTGGATCGCCGGCCTCGCCAACGCGCTCCCCCGCGAGTCCGTCGCCCTCTTCAACCTGGCCCGCCGCGGCCCCTCCCCAAAACTCGAAAAACTCCATCACTGGTTCCTGCCCCTCCTGCGCCTCGACACCCACAACAAATTCGTCCAGCTCATCAAACTCGTGCAGCAGGAAACCGGCACCGGCTCCGAACGCGTCCGCCCGCCCCGACTGCCCCTGACCGGTGCCGAACGAAAAGCCGCCCTCGCCCTCATCCGCTCCTCCCTCGCCCGGCGCCCCAAAGAACCCGCGCTGGCCACACGCGCCCGCCCCTGAGAAACCCGCGCCCCGGCGTCGCCACCCGCGCCACTCCCATCCCACGCAAACCCCGACTTGCATCGCCGCGGCCCCAACCGTTTCTTCCATTTCATGAACGTGCCCCACACCATCCAGCTCGAAGGCCTCTCCCTCATCGGGCAGGGCCGGGCCGAACCCAAAGGCCGACCGGTGCAAGCCGTCAACCCCGCCACCGGCGAACCCCTCGAACCACCCTATTACCGGGCCGACCTTGCCGACGTGGACCGCGCCGCACAGCTCGCCGCGCAGGCCTTCCGGCAATTCCGTCGCTGGCCGGCCACCGCCCGTGCCCAACTCCTCCACCGCATCGCCCAACTCATCGAAACCCACGGGCCCGAAATCCAACAACGCGCCCACCTCGAAACCGCACTCCCCCTCGGCCGACTCCAGGCCGAAACCGCCCGAACCTGCCACCAACTCCGTCTCTTTGCCTCCCTCATCGAACAAGGTTGGTGCTGGGATGCGCGCATTGACCATGCCGACCCCGCCCGCCAACCCGTGCCCAAACCGGACGTCCGGTCCCACCTCATCCCCCTCGGCCCCGTGGCCGTCTTCAGCAGCAGCAATTTCCCCCTCGCATTCTCCGTGGCCGGCGGCGACACCGCCTCCGCCCTGGCTGCCGGTTGTCCCGTCATCGTCAAGGCCCACCAGAACCACATGGGCACCTCCGAAATCGTCGGCCGCCTCATCCAACAGGCCATCCGCGAAGCCCGTGCCCCCGAGGGCACCTTCTCCCTCCTCTTCGGACGCGGCAGTGAAATCGGCCAGGCCCTGGTCCGGCACCCCCTGATCAGGGCCGTCGGTTTCACCGGTTCCCGCAAGGGCGGCCGCGCCCTCATGGACGCCGCCGCCGGTCGACCCGATCCCATCCCCGTCTATGCCGAGATGGGCAGCATCAACCCCGTCTTCCTCCTGCCCGGCGCACTCCGCCAGAACGCCGAGTCCATCGCCGCCGGTCTCCAGGCATCCGTGACCCTCGGCGTCGGTCAGTTCTGCACCTGCCCCGGCCTCGTCATCACCTTGAACAGTCCGGAAACCGAGCGCTTCCTGGCCGCCCTCAAAGAACGCATGGAAACAACACCGCCCGGCACCATGCTGACCGCCGAACTCTGCACCGCCTACCGCGCCGGCATCGAACAGTTCCTCCGAATCCCCGGCGTTCGCCGGCTCACCCATCCCCCCCAACAAACCGATCCCGTAGGCACCCGTGCCCACGCCACACTCCTGGCCACCACGGCAGACGTCTTCCTGACCCACGAAAGCCTCATGGAAGAAGTGTTCGGCCCTTCCACCCTCGTGGTCCTGTGCGACAACCGCCAGCAAATGTCGGCCATCGCCGAACAGCTCGAAGGCCAGCTCACCGCCACCATCCACGCCACGACCGAGGAACTGATCGAGGCCCGCGAACTGATCGAAACCCTCGAACTCAAGGTCGGCCGGCTGGTCTTCAACGGGTTCCCCACCGGTGTGGAAGTCTGCCACGCCATGGTCCACGGCGGACCCTACCCCGCCACTTCCGACGGGCGCTCCACCTCCGTTGGCACCCGGGCCATCCTCCGGTTCCTGCGTCCCGTCTGTTACCAGAACTTCCCCGACGCCGCCCTGCCCGAAGCCCTGCGGGAAAGCAATCCACTGGGCCTGCTCCGCATCGTGGACGGGACCCCGCAGCTGCCCGCGTGAGGCCGGGCCCGGGGCCTTCCGGCCCGCACCTCCCCAAACCCTGATCCGCCGAAATTCCGCTCCGGGCCGCCGCCACGCCAGACCCACGGACCGGACGCGTTGAAGACCGCCCCCACCAATCCCGCCCGGGCCGGCGCAACCGCGACGCCCCGGATCTTCAGCGCCCGATCCGGATCCCCCAACAAAACGGATCCGCAGGGTCCAACCGCAACCGCGCCTCGGCATTCACATGAGCCGTGCCGGTGATCACCGGCTCAATCCATCCCCGTTCCCGATCCAGCCAGCGGTACCGACCTTCAAACGTGCTCCCCACAAGACTCTCCTGCACCCACACCTCGCCCTCGGCCAGCTTCCCGTCCGCCGCCAAACACGCCAGCTTCGCGCTCGTGCCCGTGCCGCACGGCGAACGGTCATACGCCCGACCCGGACACAACACAAAATTCTTCGCATGTGCACCGGACCGCGTCGGCGGCCCGTACAACTCCACGTGATCCACCTCCGGGTAGCCCTGCGCATTCACCGCCTGCCGCACCCGCCACGCAAAATCCGTCAGTTCCTCCACCCGCTCCGGCACCAGGTCAAAGCCGTGCCGTTCCACCAGAAAAAACCAATTCCCGCCCCACGCAACGTCCCCGGTCACCTCGCCATGGCCCGGCACCGCCACCGTGTGACCTTTCCGGACCCGGTAACTGGGCACGTTCACCACCGAAACCCGGCCATCGCCGTGCAGCGTGGCCCGCACCACACCCACCGGCGTCTCAATCCGATGTTCCCCCGGTCCGATGCGTCCCAAATGCGCCAGCGTCACCACCACGCCAATGGTGCCATGCCCGCACATTCCCAGGTAACCCACGTTGTTGAAAAAAATCACGCCCGTCACACACGTGTCATCCTCCGGCGGCACCAGCAGCGCCCCCACCCACACGTCCGACCCGCGCGGCTCGTTCACAATCGCGGACCGGTAATGATCAAATTCCGCCTCAAACCGCCGGCGCCGCTCCGACAGCGGTCCGCCCCCCAGGTCCGGGCCGCCCTCCAGCACCACCCGCGTCGGTTCACCGCCCGTATGCGAGTCCACCACACGAATCCAGCGTACCGCCTCCATGCGCGCCTCCGCATCCCAACCTGGGGCCGCCAGCACCGGTTTGGCAAGACACTCCCGGGCCCGGGTTGCGCTTCACTCCCGGCCCCGGCCCAAAATCCAAATGGACCATTGATCCGTGAAGCGTTCTCCATTAGTTTACGTCCAATAAACGCACGAACCGAAAGCAGATCCTATGCAGAATCAACCAACGAGCTTCGCCAGCAAGCCCGCCAGCCGGCGGGAGTTCCTTCGCACCACCGCCATGGCCGCCACCGCAGCCGCGGCAGCGCCCCTGCTGCGCACGCCGGTCTATGGCCAGAACCAGGCGCCCTCGGTCAATGTCCTCGGCGCCAACAACCGCATCGTTGTGGGTTACATCGGCACCGGCAACATGGGCCAAACCCACATCCGCACCCAAAAAGCCCACGCCAACCAGAATAACATTGTCCAGGCGGCCGTCTGCGACGTGTCCAAATACCGCGCCGCCCAGGCCAGGGCCCTCATCGGCGACAATGTCGAGGTTTACCACGACTATCGGAAGCTGCTCGAACGCAAGGACATTGACGCCGTCACCATTTCCACCGTGGACCATTGGCACGCCCGCTGCACCATCGACGCCCTCAACGCCGGCAAACACGTTTACGTCGAAAAACCCATGACCCGGTACCTGGGCGAGGCCTTCGAGGTCTACGACACCGTCAAGAAAACCGGCAAAATCCTCCAGGTCGGATCCCAGGGATGTTCCGACCTCAAATGGCACAAGGCGGCCGAATGGATCCGCGCCGGCAAGATCGGCCCGGTCGTCATGGCCCAGGGCAGCTACATGCGCAACACTCCCAAGGGCGAGTGGAACTACACCATCGAGTCGTGGGCCACTCCGGAGGACATCGACTGGGAATTCTGGCTCGGTCCGGTCCACCGCAGGAAACCGTTCGACCCGGACGATTATTTCCGCTGGCGGAAATACTACCCGTATTGCGGCGGCCTGCTCAGCGACCTTGTCCCCCACAAGGCCCATCCCTACCTGCTGGCCACCGGCAACCCGCACTTCCCCGTCCGCGTCGCCTGCGTGGGCTCCAAACCCGTGGGCACCGACAAAAACACCCAGGGCACCCCGCCGCGTGACGTGCCGGAGATCGTCCAGATCATCGCCGAGTTCCCCGACGGCATGGTCATGCACATCACCAGCAGTTCCGTCAATGAACAGGGCACCCAGGAAATGATCCGCGGACACATGGCCACCCTCACCATGGCCGGCAACCGCGTCGAACTCCGCCCGGAGCGACCCTTTGCCGACGAACTCGACCCCGAAACCAGCGAGCCCTTCCCGGTCGAAAGCGTCGAAGCCCACGAGAAAAACTGGTTCGACTCCATCCGCGCCAACAAGCAACCCAACTGCGGCATCGAACTGGCCATCCGCGTCCAAACCATCGTCTCCCTGGCCGAAATCTCCGAACGGCTCAACGTCATGTGCGTGTTCGACCCGAACACGCGCAAGGTGGCCACCGCCAACGGTCAACCGGTCACCATCCCCACCTACGGTTGGTCCGAGCTCTCCTGAGCCCGCGCCCGACCCGATCGCTCTTCGCAGGCCCGGGGTGACCTGCCACCCCGGGCCTTGATTCTTCCCCCTCCCCGCCAGCCGCCCGGGTAACGTTCCCCTCACAAAACCCAAGCCGCTCTGGAAACCGGCAGATGGGTCGGTTTCCCCACCGCGACCTGCTCCCCAAAAACCCCGACCACCCCCACGGCACAACCCAATCCCTTTTCGTCGCCCGACCCCCGCGCCCGTAGTCAGTCGGTGACCCCTGGGGGATCACGAAACGCCCCGGAACCCACCGGATTCTCCGCCGCAACCCGCCCCGGCCCACGCGGGAATGGCCTGCGTCAACACCTGACGATCAGCCGGAAAAGCCGCGCCCGCATCGGCCAACGTCCATGGAAAGGCCTTCGGCCCGGTGGATCTCCAGCCCTCCAGCGCCATGGACTCATGGCCACTTCGGCCTGTTGGACTGCCTCCTTGAGAGTGCGCACCCGATCATCCGCACGCTTCGCTGTCGGCCCAAGGGATGCCGATCAAGTCCTGCTGCGGCGGCCACAACAGCTGCCCACCGGCAGGGTCACGAAGACTTTCTTTTGCCCCGGTCCAGGGAACGTGCGGGGGGGCGGTCAAGGTCATTCAAGGCCCTCGAGGTGGGCCCGGGTTCGGTTGCTGGTCAAGGGGACGTTTCTGCGATCCGCACTTCAATCAGGGGCCGGCGCGCGGGATCGCGGGATTTTTGTTCGCCCGAGCTGAACCGTCACGGTAGAGTGCGCGGTGCCCATGGCAGAGCAAGTGTCGAGCCAGCCCGGGTCGGAGACGCGCAAGCAGCCGGGGTTGACGCCGGAGGACCTGGCGGCGGCCCGGGAGGTGGTGGACCGGATTTCGCGGAACATCGCCCGTGTGATGCAGGGACAGGCCGCGGCCACGCGCAAGTTGCTGGCCGCGTTTGCCAGCGGGGGACATGTGTTGTTGGAGGATTTTCCCGGCACGGGCAAGACCACGCTGGCCAAGGCCCTGGCCCGGTCCATTGACGCCACGTTCAAACGGATCCAGTTCACGCCGGATCTGTTGCCCTCGGACATTCTGGGGGTGTCGGTCTTCAGCCAGCTGGATCAACAGTTCCACTTCCACGAAGGGCCGGTGTTCACGAACATCCTGTTGGCCGACGAGATCAACCGGGCCTCGCCCCGGACCCAGTCGGCACTGCTGGAAGCCATGGGCGAGGGTCAGGTGAGCGTGGAAGGCGAACGCCGGCATCTGCCGGACGTGTTTTTTGTGATTGCCACGCAGAATCCGGTGGAGTTTCGGGGCACGTATCCGCTTCCGGAGGCGCAGATGGACCGGTTTGCGATGCAGTTTACGCTGGGGTACGTGCGGCCGGAGGAAGAGGTGGCCATTTTGACGGCTCAGGAGCACAACCATCCGCTGGAGGAGCTGCGCCCGTGTGCCTCGTTGGACGAGGTGCGGGCCTTGCGGGCGGCGGTGGAACAGGTGCGGATCAGTGACGAACTGAAGCGTTACATTGTGGAGCTGGTGCGGGCCACGCGCACGGCGGAGGGGGTGCAACTGGGGGCCAGTCCCCGGGCGTCCATCGCCCTGATGAAGGCGGCGCAGGCGCTGGCGTTGTTTGACGGGCTGGACTTTGTGACGCCGGACCAGGTGCAGGAGCTGGCGGTACCGGTGATCGCGCATCGGTTGGTGATGCATCCGCAGGCGCGGTTTTCGGGCCGGACGGCCGTGGCGGTGGTGGAGGAGATTCTGCAGTCGGTGCCATCTCCGGCCTGAGCAGGCGGGTCCGGCACGCGGCGGAGCGGGTGTGGAATCCGGAGAACGGAGGCGCATGAAGCCGGGCATGGGTGGGCGACGTCGGGCGGGCCGTGGCGTGCACCGGTTCCGCCGGTGGCTGCGCCGACGGTTCACGCCGGCAGGTTTGGTGTTGCTTGTGGCGATGGCGTTGAGCGGTTCGATGGGGGTGGATCCCGACAACGCCATGACGTACCAGGTGTTCAGTCTGTTGTTCGGGTTGTTGCTGGCCTCGGCGGTGTCGGCCGGGTGGTTGCGGGGCCGGTTTGAGGTGCATCGGGAATTGCCCCGGTTTGTCACTGCGGGTGTGCCGTTTCGGTACCGGGTGTGGGTGCGGAACGGCACGCGCAGGGTGCAACGGGGCTTGGTGGTATTGGAGGAGGTGGGCCAGGGGTGGGTGGACCCGGCGGAACGGGTGTTGTGGCGGCGGGCGGAGCGGCGTCGGATGCGTTCGTTCCGGCCGGTGATGCGCCGGCGGCGGTTTTGGCGGCTGCCGTTGCTTTGTCAGGGTGCATTGCCGCCGCTGGCCCCGGGGCAGGTGGGGGTGGCCACACTGGAGGCGGTGGTGTGGCGACGCGGGTTGTTGGAGATGGAGGAAGTGGCGCTGGCGCGGACGGATCCCCTGGGGCTGGTACGGGTGCTGCGCCGGTTGCGGGTGCCGCAGAAGCTGGTGGTGTTGCCCCGGCGGTATTTTGTGCCGCCGCTGGATTTGCCCGGGCAACCCCGCTACCAGCTGGGGGGCGTGGCGCTGGCGACGCATGTGGGCCAGAGCGAGGAGTTTGTGAGTCTGCGGGATTATCGCCGGGGCGATCCGGTCCGGCACATTCACTGGCGGAGCTGGGCCAAGGTGGGGCGGCCGATTGTGAAGGAGTTTGAAGACGAGTTTTTTGTGCGGCACGCGCTGATTCTGGACACGTTCACGGACTGGCCGGAACACGAGGCTTTTGAAGCGGCGGTGTCGGTGGCGGCGTCGCTGGCCTCCGCAGTGCCCACGCAGGAATCGCTGTTGGATCTGATGTTTGTGGGGCCGGAGGCGTATCGGTTCACCGCGGGACGCGGGGTGGGCCACGTGGAGCAGATGCTGGAGGTGCTGGCCTCGGTGCGGCCCTGCGGGACACGGCCGTTTGCAGCCCTGGAACAACTGGTCCTGCAGTATGCGGGCGAGATCAGCGGTTGCCTGTGTGTGCTGCTGGCCTGGGACGGGCCGCGGCGGGGTCTGGTGGAGAAGTTGATGCAGCTGGGGATTCCCGTGCGGGTGCTGGTGGTACCCGTGGACCCTCTGCCGGAGCGGCCGGATCCGGGGCCGTTGCGGGTTCGGCCGGACTGGTTCACGGTGCTGGAGCCGGGTCGGTTGGAGGAACAACTGGCGCGGCTGAGTTGAGGGGCGGGGGCGCTTGCCAACCCTTGCGGTCGGCCGCATCGTTGGAGACGGAGGTCCGGGCCCATGGAAATGCACGGCTGGAAGCCGGATGCGCCGGATGCGCCGGGGATGCCGGCGCGCGGTGCCGGCGCGTCGGATGCGACGGCGGCGACGATGGAAGCCGCGGGGTCGGCACCGGTCCAACCGCCGCCGTTGTTGATCGGCGCAACCCTGATGTTTTGGGGTTGGCAGACCGGTCATTGGGTGGTGGCGGGGGTGTTGGCGGTGGTGTTGGAGGCCGCCCGGTGGGTGCGGGTGCGGTGGGAGTTTTCGGACGAGGACTTCCGGCGGATCTGGGCGTTGTGTTCGGTGTTCCTGTTGGTGGCGCTGTTCTGGGCGTTCACGGCGAATGACGGGCCTTCTGCGTTTGGTCAGTTGGTGGATTCGCCGGGATTTTGGAATCAGCGGCGTGCCGGTCAGGTGACCACGGCCACGGCGGCCTCGGTGTTTCGATGGTTGCCGTTGTTGATGTTTCCACTGGCGGTGGCGCAGGCGTACAGCAACCGGAACGGTCTGACGCTCAGCACGATTTCGCTTCTGGTGCGCCGGCATCGGAGACGACTGGCCCGGGCCGGTGTACCGCTGCCGCCGGAGCCGCGGTTTCACTCGGGCTATCTGTACTTTGGCGGGTGCCTTGCGGGTGCCTGCATGCAACCGGTGTCCGGTGGGAGGGTGCTGGGTACCCTGGTCGGTCTGGCCTGTCTGTTGGGTTGGGCGCTGTGGCCGCTGCGGTCGCGACGGTATGGTGTGGTCACATGGGTGGCGGTGGTGTTGCTGGCGGCGGCGGTGGGTGTGGCCGGCCAGTTCGGGCTTTGGAATCTGCAGCGGTACATCGGCGGGGCGGGCCAGTTGGGGGAATGGCTGGCGGGGTTGCGTCGGACGGGGGCGGCTCCGGACCTCAACACGGCGCAGATTTCGTGGGAGGGCCTGGCGCCGTGGAAACTTTCGACGCGGATTGCGGTGCGGCTGGAGGTATTGCAGGGGCCGGCTCCGGCGTATTTGCGGCAGGGGGTGTACCGGCTGTTCATGCCGCCCTACTGGTTGAACGGGGAGCAGGAAAACGCCTTCATGCCGGTGAACGAAACACCGCCCGAGAGCGGCAACTGGCCGTTGGTCCAGCAGTCGGAGGGGTCGGCGGTGGTGCGGGTGGTGACCTGGTTGCACGGGCGCAAGGATGAATCCCGGGCCGGCGTGTTGCCGTTGCCGCCGCGAACGGTGTTGTTGCGGAACTTTCCTGCGTTCAGTGTGGAACGGCATCCGTTGGGGGCGGTGCTGGTCACCGGGCCGGGGATGGTGGTGTTTGAGGCGGTGCACCAGGGGTCGGCGGGCTGGGAAAGTCCGCCGGAGCCGGACCTGGACCTGAGCGTGCCGGAGAATCTGGTGCCGGTGCTGGACAGGGTCATTGCGGAGATGGGGTTGCCGGGGCGGGCTTCGTGGGCGGTGGCACGGCCCGCACTGACCCGGTTTTTTGAGGAGAAGTTCCAGTACCGGCTCTGGCAACCGCGGCCGCGCTACGGGCGACGCGAGCAACGGCCGCTGGAACAGTTTCTTTTGCAGAGCCGGGCCGGGCACTGCGAGTACTTTGCCACGGCCACGGTGTTGTTGTTGCGCCGGCTGGGCATCCCGGCCCGGTACACCGTGGGGTACGCCGTACACGAGGGGTCGGGTCGCCGGTACGTGGTGCGGGACCGGGACGCCCATGCCTGGTGCCAGGTCTGGAACGCGGAGGCGGGCCGGTGGGAGGATTTCGACACGACACCGGCGGATTGGATCGCTCAGGAACGGACGCGGGAATCCGGCTGGTTGTGGTGGCAGGATTTTTGGAGCTGGATCCGGTACCAGGTCGGACTGGCCTGGTGGGGTTACACGCGGTTGCGGCAGTATCTGTTGTGGTTTTTCGTGCCCGTCCTGGCGGTGTTGCTGGTCCAGGTGATGTTTCGTCGCGGCCGGCGTCGCACGGCGCGCTCCGGCGACAACCGCGGGGCCTGGGCCGGGCCGGGGCTGGATTCGGAGTTTTATGAATTGGAGCGATGGCTGGCGGCGCG
Source organism: Limisphaera ngatamarikiensis (assembly GCF_011044775.1). Classification (NCBI taxonomy): domain Bacteria; kingdom Pseudomonadati; phylum Verrucomicrobiota; class Verrucomicrobiia; order Limisphaerales; family Limisphaeraceae; genus Limisphaera; species Limisphaera ngatamarikiensis. Next base: position 23,837 of record NZ_JAAKYA010000011.1, read on the forward strand.
GGGTTGGGCCCGGCAACCTCACGAACCGCCGGGCCGATGGCTCCGGCGGGTACGGACCGGCTTCCCGGCGGACCTGTGGACGCCGGCCTGGGAGGAGGCCCTGCGCCTGCACTATCGGTACCGATTTGATCCGCGGGGGTTGGAGCCGGCGGACCGGGAACGGTTGCGCCTGCGGGTCCGGGAATGCCTGCAAACGCTGCGGGCGCGGCGCAGGCGCCCTGTGCCGCTAGGCGTCTGAGTCGCCGGGGCCGACCCGGGAATGCCGCCGGGGACGTTCAGCCGAGGATCCTGCGGCCTTCGTCCAGGAAAATGCCCTTGAAATTCATTTCGAGGGCCTGCGGGTTGCTGGCCTTGGAAAGGGCCTCTTTCTCGGTGATGATGCCGTCGCGAACCAGTTGGAAGAGGGACTGGTTGAAGGTGAGCATGCCGTCGTCCGTGCCGGTTTCGATGGCGGCGGGCAGTTTGTCGAGCCGGTTTTCTTCGATGAGTTTCCTGACCGTGGGCGTGTTGATGAGGATTTCGAAGGCCGGGGTCATGCCGCCGGCGATGGTGTTGCACATGCGCTGGCAGATGACGGCCTGGAGGGTGCCGGCCAGTTGCCGGCGGATCTGTTCGCGTTCCTCCGCCTTGAAGAAGTCCAGGATGCGGCTGATGGACTGGGCCGCGTTGGTCGTGTGAAGGGTGGAAAGCACGAGGTGCCCCGTATCGGCGGCGCTCATGGCGGCGGTGAAGCTGATGGCGTCGCGCATTTCGCCGATCATGATGATGTCCGGGTCCTGCCGCAGCACGTGCTTGAGCGCGTGATGGAAGGACAGGGTGTCCAACCCCACCTCGCGCTGTTCGATGATGCACTGGTTGTCCTCGAACACGTACTCGATCGGGTCTTCGAGCGTGATGATGTGTTTGCGGAAGTTGGCGTTGATGTGTTCAATCATCGCGGCGAGGGTAGTGGACTTGCCACAGCCGGTGGAACCCGCCACCAGGACGATGCCGCGGGGCGATTCGGCGATGCGCTTGATCTGCGGCAGCAGACCCAGTTCCTCAAAGCTGGGGACCTGGGTTTTGACGTAGCGCATGGCCAGGCACCATTGACCGCGCTGTTGAAAGAGGTTGGTCCGGAACCGGCCAATCCCCGGCACGTAGTAGGAAAAGTCAATTTCGCGCTCGGCTTCGAGGCGCTTTTTCAAATGCTGGGGCGTGATCTGGGCCACAATCTCCTCCATCCACTCCTGCGTGGGGATGGGAGCGTCCACGGTGATGAGTTGACGGTTGATGCGGAACACGACCGGGGCGTCGATCTTGAGGTGTACGTCGGACGCGCCTCCCTCCACGGCAGCCTTCAAAATCTTGTGGAACAGTTCCAGTGCCATGGCCCCAGCATACTCCAGCCGCACGGGTTTGTGCCAGAGGGGAAAAAGGATCGCACCCTTGCGGAGCGACGCGGCTGTGCCAGAGTCTGGCGTTCGTGGTGCTGCGTTTCGGGCGGGGTTCAATCCCCCGCCCCGCACGCATCGAACAGGGACAATGCAGCAGTTGCCTTCATCACGGCAGTCGCGCCGGTCCAGCCCCGCGTGGGCCCGGCAGGAAGCGGATGCGGCGCCGCCCGGCCGTGGTCGTGCGCCGGTTCGACGCCGCGCCCGGGCTTTTACGCTGGTCGAGCTTCTGACCGTGGTGGCGGTGGTGGGGGTTCTGGCGGCTCTGCTGTTGCCCGCGCTGCAACGGGCGCGGCGGCTGGCCCAGCGGACCACCTGCCTGAACCAGCTGCGTCAGCAGGGGATGGCCTGGCGAATGTACCTGGACGAAAACGACAGCCGGTTTCCGGACCGACGCGATTTGAAAACGTTGCTTCCCGGCGGGTACCGGCCGTGGGCGGACTGGCCGCCCAGCGATCCGCGAGCCGGCTGGGCAGCAGTAGTACTGGCCGGCGCGGGGTTGGAGGGCGGGGTTTGGGACTGTCCGTCGGCGCGGGCGGGATCATTGGCCGGTCGTCCCCAGGTATGGCAGGCGGGCGGATTGCAGGAGTCGGCGCCGGTGGTCCGGTATTGGATGTGGCGGTTTGACCGGGTGGACGAGCCGGTGC
>NZ_JAAKYA010000011.1:25975-38496 GCF_011044775.1 Limisphaera ngatamarikiensis
TGGACAATTTTTGGGGCCGGCGCGAGTCGGACTGCGTGGTTGCCTTGCGTGCCGCGGGCAATCCCAATGTCGGGCAACCGACCGGCCCTGCCGAGGTGGAACTGGTGGTGGACGTCTATTTTCCGGCCACTTCTCCCACGGTCCCGGCCGAGTGGCGGGGCCGAAGCGCCCACCCCGGAGGCCGCAATCGGCTCATGATGGACGGACACGCGCGGTTTTGGCGGGATCCGCGGCTCGGCGGAAGCTAGGCCCTTGGGCCGGGAGGAGGGCGTTGACCGTCCCTGCGAGGGGTCGCGGACTTGTCCGGGCCACGCAGGCCGGGCAGATTCGCGTTCCGGCCGTGTCCCTGCCCGCGGGGACACACCAACACCGGCGCCGGGCCGACACTCGAAGGGCCGGAGTGGACCGGGTCCGACAAGGGTCCCGAGCCGAACGCCGGTAGACTCATGGAACCGAGCTTGAACGAGTTGATGGAAATCTCCGAGGCCAGGGATCGGGCGGTGCGAATCCGTCAACGCATCCCGCCCGGCGGCCTTTTCGCGGGCGAAAGCTGGCGGATCAGCCCGGTGCCCTACGTCCTGCCGCCGGAGCTGGCAAAGGAGTTGGAGGGGCTGGGTCGGGTCCTGCTGCAGTTTTACCGGGCGCTGGACCTGTTGTACCGCCAATCGGTCGCGGGCAAACAACCGGCCTGGGTGGCCGGGCTGTTGGACCGGGGCAAACCGGCCGATCTGATCGCGTGGCAAAGACACGCCGGATTCCGGCATGAACTGCCGCGTGTGATCCGGCCGGACGTGCTGGTGACGGCCGAGGGCTTGAAAATCACCGAACTGGACAGTGTACCCGGCGGCATCGGCCTGACAGCATGGTTGCAGGAGGTCTATCACGAGACGGATGGAGGGACACGGTTCCGCCTGCTGGGCGGGTCCACAGGGATGCGGGACGGGTTTGCGAGCATCTTCGGCGATGCCCCGCGGGTGCACATCGTGGTGTCGGAAGAATCCGCCATGTACCGGCCGGAGATGGAGTGGCTGGCCGGGCAACTGGGAGACCGGTTCGCAGTACGCGGCGTGCGGGAGGCGCAGGTGGGCCCGGGCGAGGCTGTGTACCGGTTCTTTGAGTTGTTCGACCTGGCCAACATACCCGGGGCGACCGAATGGTTCGATCGGGCCGCCCGGGGCGAAATCCGGATCACGCCGCCGCCCAAGCCGGCCCTGGAGGAAAAACTGGCGTTGGCGCTGTTGTGGAATCGGAACCTTCAGGAATTCTGGCGGCGCGAATTGGGGGCTGCGTTTTTTGACAAACTGCGGGCGCTCGTACCGTACACCTGGGTGGTGGACCCCACGCCGCTGCCTCCCCACGCGGCCATTCCCGAGCTCGGGCTGACGGACTGGCGACAGCTCAAAACCCTCTCCCAAAAGGGGCGCCAGCTCATCCTTAAAATTTCGGGCTTCTCCCCCGCAGCCTGGGGCGCGCGGGGGATTTACCTGGGCAGCGACCTTTCCCAGGAAGCATGGGCCGAGGCGGTGGAACGGGCCCTGCGCGAGTTCCCCGAACATCCGTGGATCCTTCAACGCTACCACCCGCCGGCCCGTCAACCGGCCGTGTGGTACGACTTCGAGCAGGACCGGCCAATCCCCTTCGAGGGCCGCGTCCGGCTCTGTCCCTACTACTTTGTCACGGGCGAACGCGAGCAGGCCCGGGCACAGCTCGGCGGCGTGTTGGCCACCATCTGCCCTCTCGACAAAAAAATCATCCACGGCATGGACGAAGCCGTGGAAACCGTGGGAGCGATGATCCCATGACCGAGGCATTGCAATACGGTCTCCTGGCCGTGGGCTCGTTGTTCGTGATCGTGGACCCGATCTCGACCGCGCCGGCTTTTCTGGCCATGACACCCCAGAACACGCCGGCCCAACGGATTCAGATGGCCCGCACGGCCTGCTTGGTGGCCACGGTGGTGTTAATGCTGTTTGCGGCCGCGGGCCGGGCCATCTTCCACTTCCTGGGCATCACGCTGCCCGCCTTTCAAATCGCGGCCAGCCTGGTGCTGTTCATGGTGGCGCTGGACATGTTGCGGGCGCAGAGGTCCCGCGTGCAGGAAACCCGGGAAGAGACCGAAGCCGCCGTCGGCAAAGAAGACATCTCCGTCACGCCCCTGGCCATTCCGTTGTTGGCCGGCCCGGGCGCCATCTCCACCGTCATTCTGTTGCAAAGCCAGGCCCAGAACTGGATCCAACACGGCATCCTTTACACCGCGATCGTGCTGGTCATGCTGGCCAGCTACGTCATCCTGCACATCGCCGCCCAGAGCAGCCGGTTCCTCAACCCGATTGCCCTGAACATCCTGGCCCGTGTCATGGGGCTGCTGCTGGCGGCCGTGGCCGTGCAGTTCATGATCAACGGACTCAAAACCCTCAAGGGCGAGCTCTGGCCCGGCTGATGCCCGCGAAATCCCGGAAGGCACGGCCGACCCCTGGGACCCGGCCGGGGTCCGGCCGTTTCCGCCGTGCGCCCGACCGGCCGCCGCCGTTTCCAAACGAAAACGTTGCGCGCGGCCGCGGTCTCTGCTTTGCTGGGCTGCAGAACAATGGCTCCAGTAACCCGGTGTCCTCCCATGAAACCGCCGCATACCATCACACGTCGCGAGTTCCTGACCCGGGCAGCCGCCCTGGCAGGTGTCGTGGTTGCCACTCCCGCGTTGCGCGCGGCCCCGGCCCCGCGCAAGACGGCCACCGACCAGGTTCCACTGGGTCAAACCGGACTCAAGATCTGTCGCCTGGGCATGGGCACCGGCAGCAACGGCGGCGAGGTTCAGCGCCGGCTCGGTCGCGAGGGCTTCGACCGGCTCATCCGGTACGCCTACGACCGGGGCGTCACCTACATCGACACCGCCGAGGCCTACGGGACCCACGAATACATCCGCAGCGCCATCCGCGGTCTGCCCCGCGAACGGTTGTTCATCCTCACCAAAATGCCCGGCGTACCGGAAAAACCGCTCGAGGTGCTCGATCGCTACCGGAAAGAACTGGGCGTGGACTACCTGGACTGTGTTCTGACCCATTGCGCCACCAACGCCCGCTGGGACGACGAACGACGTCGCGTACTCGACGCCCTGGAAGAAGCCAAACAAAAGGGCATCATTCGCGCCAAGGGCGTCTCCTGTCACGGCCTGCCCGCCCTGCGCCGCGCCACCGAGGTGGAATGGGTGGACGTCCACCTGGTTCGTCTCAACCCCCAGGGCCGTCATATCGACGGTCCGTCGGATCGCTGGAATGAAGGCGGCAACGAAACCACGCTGCCCGAAGTGGTTCGCGAAATCCGCAGCATGCGCGCCAAAGGCCGGGGCATTATCGGAATGAAAATCATAGGCAACGGCGAGTTTCGCTCGCCCGAAGACCGCGAAAAATCCATCCGCTACGCCATGCAATCCGGCCTCGTGGACGCCGTGACCATCGGTTTTGCCAGCACGGACGAGCTGGACGAGGCGCTGGAACGGATGAACCGGGCCCTGGCCGAGGTGTGATCCACAGCCGGTTCACCACCCCCGCCGGATACGAAGTCCCAAAATCCCGGCGCCAGGGCTTCGGATGTGGTTCATGGCGCCGAGACAACCCGTCTTGAGGCCGGGCCCAGGGCACAATCGCCAAAACCCTCCCGGCGCAGTTTCGTGCCCGGGGAGGCTTGGCAGCACGAGCCTCCGAACCGGGCAGAGTGGATCCGACGGCCCTGCAACCCGGCCTTGGAAAAAGCACGGCGCCGTCGCCCCATGAACGGAGCGGCGGCGCGCGCTTGCATCGTAGGAAACGGTAAAAGAGGGGCGCCTCAGCCCTGGGCAGCCGGTGCAGCCGGCGTTTCCGGCGCGGGCGCCGGTGCAGCAGGCTGACTTTCCGCAGGCGCGGCCGGCGCGGCCGGCGCGGCGGTGGTCTGGGCCTGCGCTGCCCCGGCGGCGGCTGCTGGTGCAGCGCCGGGTTGGGCGGCCGGCTTGGAAGCGCCCTGGGCCGCCTGACGTGCTGCCCTGGCCGCCAGTTTCTTGCGCTTGATGTAGCGCTGCCGCCGGCGTCGCTTCAAAATCTTGTTGTATTGCTTGCTCATAGTTCCTTTACAAGCCCGCTGGGATGCGGTTGCTTGGGCCGAGCAATATGAAGTGGCTCGCAAAACAGTTCAATCTCTATTTGGCCCTGGCCGTGCTGCTGGCGGGGCTGGTCGGCTGCCAAACGGCAGCGTCCCGATCGCGCAAGGAAATCAGCACGTTCCGTGTTCATTTGGAGGTCCGCCCCGACCCCACCGGCCAGACCGAAACCATCACCATGTTCCGGGACAACCCCGTGGAAATGACGGTGGAAAAGTCGCCGTTCCTGACCGAGGTGCACGTGTTATCCGCCAGGCTCGTGGAACGCTTCGGCGTGCCCACCATCCAGATCCAACTGAACCGTTCGGGCACCTGGTTGCTCGAGCAATACACCACCGCCAATCGGGGTCGGCACATGGCCATCTTCAGCCAGTTTGGCGAAACCCCTGACAAGGCCCGGTGGCTGGCCGCCCCGTTAATCCGCCAGACCATCACCGACGGCTTTCTCGCGTTCACACCCGACGCGAGCCGGGAGGAGGCCGAACGCATCGTCAGCGGGCTCAACAACCTGGTGAAGCAGCGCAAGCAAAAGGACTTCTGACCCTCCCATGCGCGCGGCGCCAACCGGCCTCACGCTGTTGCTTCTGTCCCTCGCAGTGGGGCAACCCTCCGCCGGCCCGGTCACCGGCCCGTTCCGGCTTCCCACCCCGAACCAGGCCCTGTTTGAACCCGGCGGGGAATCCCGGTTCTTCGCCCCCACGCCCGGCCGGGATTGGCAGGCCGGAACATTCGGCTGCACCCGCACCGAGGGCCGGCAATTGCATGAAGGTATCGACATCCTCGCCACCCAACGCGATCGCCAGGGTGAACCAACCGATCCCGTCACCGCCGCAGCCGACGGCGTGGTGGTTTACGTCAACCGCACGCCCGCCCTCTCCAACTACGGCCGCTACATCGTCCTGCTGCACCGGATCGAAGGCCTGAACGTCTACACCTTGTACGCGCACCTGCGTTCCATTGCCGATGCCCTGCGTCCCGGCCAGCCGGTTCGGGCCGGCCAGCAAATCGGCGTGGTCGGACGCAGCACCAACACCCGCACACCCATCGCTCGCGACCGTGCCCATCTGCATTTCGAAATCGCCTTCATGCTGTCCGACCGGTTCGAACCCTGGTTCAAACGCACCGAGCCCGGGGAACGAAATGACCACGGCAATTACAACGGCCAAAACTTCGTGGGAATCGATCCGGCGGAGGTCCTCCGACTCCAGCAAACCCTGGGCCCGCGGTTTTCACTCCTGCGCCACGTGCAGGGTCAGGTCCCCCTCTGCACCGTCCGCCTCCGGGCAGTGAACCTGTTTTGGGTCCGACATTACCCCGCCCTGGTGGAACCCGCCCCGGCCGGCACCGACCCCGTCGTCGGTTACGAACTGACCTTCGCCTATCAAGGACTGCCCTTCCGGGCCCGGCCAATCACAGCCCGCGAGTGGCCCGGCCAGGCCCGCCTGCAACTGGTGCACGTCAACGAAGCCGAGACACAAAACCGCCCCTGCCAACGGATGCTGGTGCGCCGCGGCAACCGGTGGGCTCTGAGTTCAAGGGGAGAACGTCTGCTCGATCTGTTGGCCTACTGAGCCCCTGCCAGTCAACCCGGCCCGCATCCGACCCACCCCGACAGCCCGCGTCCCATAACCGGTCAGGGAGAATCACCCGACCCTTCGAAGGAACCCGGCTGCAAAGCCAGCAAGCTCCGGAAAAGCGCCAGAAACCTATTGCAGGGATTTCGCGGATGCCACGCACAAAACCCGACAGGGGAATGGCGACCCTACCGGGATTCGAACCCGGGCTACCACCGTGAAAGGGTGGTGTCCTAACCACTAGACGATAGGGTCGCGATCGTCGTCCTCCAACTATACCCATTTACCGCCCTGCGTCACGTAAAAAAGCAGGACCCGACCCGCAGCGACGTCTCGGACCGGCCCGACTTGAACCGCGCCGCCGAACGCCGCGTTTGAGCCCGCCCGGTCCGCCACCCGCCAACACCCGCTACCACGCCCAAAGCTGCAACGGCCCAACCTTGCCCCACCGGAGTTGCCCCTGCCCGCTTCTTCGCCAGCAGGGGTCGGGCCTGAACCGACCGGCCCTCCACCCAACCCTGCATCAGCACTTTCTGCAGCTCCGTCAAGCCGGAGGGTGTCGGTCCCGCCCACCCCATCATGTTGCCGGGCGGGCTGTACGAGACCGGGCCGGCTCAAACACCCGTCGCATCATCGCCACGTCCGCGACGTGACCCCTTCCCAATCGCACCCACTGGGCCGGGCCCTCCGTGCCATTCACCCGTCGGCCGGATCTCCAGAAAGTCGGCAAACCGGCCCTGCAGTTCTTGTTGGACCGTTCCTCCTTCAACCGGGCGCCACCGGGCCAAAAACCATGTCGGGAGCGAACGGGCGAGATGCTCCTGCAACATCGGGCGCCAACCTGTCCGCCAAACGACCGGCTAGGGCACTTTGCGTTGCATGGCAGTGCCACACGCGCAAGGCACCCATGAAACGCGTGGGCCGGTCCGGGAAAGGTCGGAACTGCAGGCCCTCCTTTTTCCCTCAACGCTGCCAGCTTCGGTACAATGCCCTCAACCAAAGCAACCACGACCCCGAGCCAGGATTTCATGCCGCTGTCCGCACCCCGCCCCCTTCGATGACCATCCGGCAAAGGGTTTGAGCCCGGGGCCGGCTGGCAATGCCGCATCCGGTGACGCAACCCTGCCGGTCACCCCGAAACCACTGCCGAGAACCGGCAAGCGACCTCGGCCGCTTCAACCGACCGACCATGAACCGGCCCCCGGGCCGCGACGCCCGCTGCCGCGAAACTTCCACCGTCGCGTCTCTGGAGACGACGCCATGGCAACCTGGCCTGACGACGTCATTTCTGACCCGCGAGCAACGATCCGACGCCGGAGTGTATCTTCGAGAACATCGTGGGCTGGAAGTGTCCAAAGCCGTCAGATGCGGCGTTGCGAATCGCCGGGTCCATGGCGTTTCTGGTCGCTCGGTTGCGGTACAATCGGGAGACCGTTACGGGGCGCGCCCGTGCCCAAAAAGACCGTAGGCGGTTTGAAGTCGGGGCGACAATGAACGCGCAGGGCCCGCGTCGCCGGTGCACCGACTTGTCTCCAATAACCCTGCAGTGCCGTCTCCCTTCAGGGTAGCTTTTCGGTTTCTCGGCTGCCGGATCGTGAGCGTGGCTTCTCCACACCACCGGCGTGTGCAAACTCCCCATCGCGGGTGACCGCAATTCCCGGCGCATCCCGGAGCCGTGCGGCCGGAGGACGCCTGCGCTGGGCAGCCCGTCCCTCAGGGTGAGCCAAGATTATGGGCTGAGGCGGGGGCCGGTTTTCCGGGTGGGAACCGGTGCAGACGGTGCCCCTCGGCAGAGCGCGGGCTTGATCCCGGGCGACTCCGGTAGCATCCTCGCCCCGACCGAACCGGACTGAGTCAACATGCAAACCATCACACTGGGCGTGAGCCCGCTTCGGAGCAGCCGACTTGCCTACGGTTGCTGGCGCGTCACTGGGACCTGGGATCCGCGGCAGGTCACGGCGGAGGGTTGGAAGGCGGGCAAAGAGGCCATCCGCACTGCGTACGAGGCCGGCTACACCCTGTTTGACAACGCGGACATCTACTGTGGGGGTGAGGCGGAACGTCTCCTGGGCGAGGTACTGCGGGAAACCCCCGGGATGCGCGAGCGCGTCCTGATTGCAACCAAGTGCGGCATTCGTCCGCCCAACACCCCGCAACCCGGCCTGCCGCAGCGCTACGACTTTTCCGCCGAACACATCCTGCGGTCCGTGGAAGGGTCCCTCCAACGACTCGGTGTGGAGACCTTGGACCTGCTGCTGTTGCATCGACCTGATTATCTGGCGGACCCTGCCGAGGTGGCCGAGGCTTTCTCCCGGCTCCGCCAACAGGGCAAGGTGCGATGCTTCGGTCTGAGCAACTGTCGGCCCACGCTGGTGACGGCGTTGCAGTGTGCCTGCCCCATGCCCCTGGTGGTGCACCAGGTGGAAATCAGCCTGCTCCAACGCAGTGCGTTGACCGACGGCACACTCGACCAGTGCCTGATCGAACACATCACGCCGCAGGCATGGAGTCCGTTGGCCGGCGGTTTGTTGGCGGACGGGGCTTCCCGGCAGCTGCGCTGGCAGCAACAATACCAAACGCATCAGGTCCTGGAAGAACTCGATGCCCTGGCCCGGCAGTACGAGACCACCCGCAGTGTCATCGCGCTGGCCTGGCTGCTCAAACATCCCGCCGGGATCATGCCCATCGTTGGATCCACCCGCCCCGAACGAATTCGCGAGGCGGTCCGGGCCACCGAGATCAACCTGACCCGGGACGAATGGTACCGGCTGTTGGTGGCCGCCCAGGGCGAGCCCCTGCCCTGAAGGACCGTGGCGGCGTTGAGTGACCGGGCGCTCCCACACGTCGCGCCGGTGCACCGAAAGCCCCCTTTCCCTGGGCCGGTGGCAAGTCCTCCGCCCGCACTGTGAATCCAGCCGACACGGTGTCCCGTCCGGGCGCGGCCGCGTTCACAAGGGCTCGTCCAAACCCAGGTCATGGGCGGCCAACTGGCCCAGCGCAATGCCGCCGTCGTTGGGTGGCACACGCTGCGGCCAATAGGGCCGAAATCCGGCCCGACGCAGCTCGCGCACCGTCCAGGTAAGAAGCCATCGGTTCTGGAAACAGCCGCCGCCCAACAGGACGGGCCCGCACCCTGCCGTACGGGCAACCTCGACAATCCCCGAGACCAACCCTTGGTGGAATCGCGTGGCCACCACGGCGGGCGACGCCCCACGGTCCACGTCTTCGAGCACGGCACGGATCAACGGGGCCCAGTCCAGTTCCACAGGGGCTGCCTCTTCGGCAGGTTGCCGCAGCGGCAACGGATAGGGATCCCAAGCGGCCCCGGGATCCACCTGGAACTCCAGTTCCATGGCCGCCTGGGCCTCAAACTGGTTGCGCTCGCGCAACCCTGCCAGACAGGCCACGGCATCGAACAACCGCCCCGCACTACTGCTCCACGGGGACCGAACCCCACCGGACACCATCCGCCACAGCACCGATCCCTCCCGGGCAGGGAACCAGCGACGGATCCCTTCCTGCAGCCGACTCTCCAGCCCGGAATCGTCCCGAACCAGCTCGTGCAACAGACCCAGCGCAGCCCGGCGCGGTTCGCGGGCCGCTGCATCTCCCCCGGGGAGACGGAACCGCCGCAAGGTGGCGATCCGGACCGCGCGCCCGGCCTCAACCCGGAAGAACTCACCGCCCCAGATGGTTCCGTCCCAACCCAGACCGGTCCCGTCCCACGCCACGCCCAGCGCCGGCAACCCCACTTCGTTTTCCACCCACACGGCCAGGACATGGGCCAGGTGATGCTGAACCCCGCGGCGAACGGGCGACTGCGAATCCGGCCGGGAGCGGCCCCGTCCCGCGAAAAATGTCCGCTCCGCCAGACGCGTGGATCCGTAGTCCGGGTGGAGGTCCAGGACAACAACTTGCGGACGCACCTCATACAAGGCCGGCAGATCCCGCACCACCCGCAGCCAGGCCTCCTCCGCCGCGGCGGTTTCCAGGTCACCGATGTGCTGGCTGAGGAAGGCCTGTCCACCAATGGCCAGACCCACGGCGTTCTTCAAATGTGCCCCCGCCGCCAGGACCACGGGAGTGTCGCGACCGGAGCCGCGCGCTGTTTCTGCGCGCCTCAGGGGCAACGGCAACGGGGCAAAGCCACGAGCGCGCCGAAGGACCATCTCGCGTCCCTCGACCACCCGGACCACCGAATCATCCACGTAACGTGCAATCGGCCGGTTGTGAACCAGGAACAGATCGGCAATCCCGGCCAGCCGTTCCAATGCCTCCTGTTCGTCCGTGCAAATGGGTTCCTCGCTGAGGTTGCCGCTGGTGGCCACCACCGGCTCGCCCACCTCCCGCAACAGCAGGTGATGCAGAGGCGTGTAGGGGAGCATCACCCCCAGGCACGGGTTTCCCGGCGCCACCCCGGGCGCAATCCGGGGCGCGTCCCGTTCGGGCACCGGCAACCGATCCAGCAGCACGATGGGCGCCTCCGGCCCGCACAAAGCCCGTTCTTCAGCCGGGCTGACCCTGCACACCCGACGCACCTGCCCCATCGAGGGAAACATCAGCGCCAGGGGCTTGGCCTCACGCCGTTTCCGCTCCCGCAACCGCGCCACGGCCTCGTCCGAGCGCGCCAACACCATCAGATGAAACCCGCCCAGGCCCTTGACGGCCACCACAGCCCCCTCCCGCAGCGCCTCGGCCGTCTGACGGATTACCGACTGCACGGCCCGGGCGGCCGTTTCCGGATCGGCCCTCCCCGGGGCCGGCCGACCATCGGCCAGGACGTCGCCACTGGCCGACCACAGTTCCAAATGCGGCCCGCATCGGGGACATGCGATGGGTTGGGCGTGAAAGCGCCGGTCCACCGGGTCTTCGTACTCCCGACGACAATCGGCGCACATCTCAAATCCGGCCATGGTTGTACGCGGGCGGTCGTAGGGCAGTCCGGTGATGATGCTGTAGCGCGGACCGCAATGCGTGCAGTTAATGAACGGATAGAGGTGGCGCCGGTCCCGCGGATCCCACATCTCGCGCAGGCAATCGGCGCAGGTGGCAATGTCCGGCATCACCAACGCACGGACAGTCCCGGTGTCATCGCTGGCGCAGATCTTGAAGTCCCCGTATCCCACCGGGTCCAGCCAGGTCAACTCGACGCTTTGCAGAGAGCTGTGCGGGGGCCGTTCCGCCGGAAGCCGGGCCAGGAACTGTTCCAGGGCCGATCGCGCACCCTCCACTTCCACGACGACGCCCTGCGGCGAGTTGCGCACCCAACCCTTCAGGGCCAGCCCGGTGGCCAAACGATGCACGAAGGGGCGAAACCCCACCCCCTGCACCACACCACGTATGACAACGCGCAATCGCTCCATGCCCCGGCAACCTGCACGGCCGATCGTCAAGGACCGTCCAACCGGCCGAGGTTCACCGTAACGCAGCCGTCTCCAGTTTCCAATCGCGGGCTGAACCGGCCTGATGGAACGAGAACATTCCATGCCGGAGCGTGCCGGGCTCCGCGCAGGATCCCTTGAAACGCGCCCCGCCCGGGTCCGCCACCGCCGCGGGTCATGTCGGCGCGGGACACCGCACGGCGGGCGCGGGCGAATGCCCGGGGCTCGCCACCCCCGGTGAGGGCGCGATGAACGGGCCGTCGCCAGGGCTCGGGAAGCCGGTTGCCCTCCTTGAGCGCCAAAAGTGACTGCTGCCCGGCGTGAGGCGGGCGGGATGCCCGTTGCGCCAAAACAGCTGTTACCCTGTTGAGCCCCCACCGAAGGAAGCCGACGCACGCCGGGTTGCAAGGCTGCCAACCCGATCGGCTCGAGGATCGGCAGCAGCCTCTCGGGGTGATGGGTCCCGGGCCGGCCCGGAAGCCGGGCGGGCGCGCAAGGCGCGGATGGCCGCCTTGCGGTGGTGGCACAACCAGCTGACCTCCGGGTCGGGCCGTTGACGTTTGGAAAGCCTGCCGGCTCGGGCGCAGGCACGACGCGTTCGAACTGGCGTGCCGCGTTGGAGGTTGGCGCGGTCAGGTCGGTCTGCACGGCACGTGGCACCGACCTTTGGCGCAACGACTCGTTTCGGCCAACGAGTCCACCCCGCCCTGCGAACAATCTTTTTGGCTCAAGTTGCGCTCGCGCCGAACACGGGAAAAACGTTGCCGACGGCGCAACCTTGTGTTTTAGAATAATGGGCCGGCCGAGCGGAGAGGTGGCTGAGTGGTTGAAAGCGCACGCCTGGAGAGCGTGAGTACCCCAAAAGGGTATCGGGGGTTCGAATCCCCCCCTCTCCGCCAGATTTTTTTATTTTCACGCGCAGGTTGGCCCGCCAGATCGATTCCGTTTTCACCACCCGTTCGTTTTGACCCTGACTAGCACGGACCCCGGGGTTCCTTCCGGCACCGGTTGTCGCGGGTGAAGCGGATGGCGGGGCGTTCCCGCGGCCGCTGAAGCGCAGGGGCAAAAGCCGGCGGAATCGAAAGGGACCGGACCTGCGCCGGCGTTGGCTGTACAGGCCGTTGTCTTAAAGGGTTGACGGTGCGGCGCAGGAGGAACCTTCAGGGGGCGAAAGGCCAACAGCGTTTGAGGATGCACTTTGCCGAACCGGGTTGCCCTGACCGGGCCGTGTGTGGGGTGGCGTCGGCGACCGGGGCCGGCCCGGATTCCGAGACAGGGTGAAAACTACCGACCAGCTCGGGGCGGTTGGAGAGCGGCCCCCCAAACCTCAGCCATCGCCTGAGGTATTGCACCGGCGGGTGAAGATTTTTTGGGTTCGGCGTTGAATATCCTCGCGCGCCGTGCCTCAATGAAGCATGCCGACCGTCACCAAACGCT
>NZ_JAAKYA010000012.1:0-102902 GCF_011044775.1 Limisphaera ngatamarikiensis
CGGCCGTGGGGCCGGGTGGGGCTGCTGCGGGCCCGGGCGCGGAGGGCGGGGCGGGGGAGGGGAAGGCCACGCTGTTGGTGGTGACCTGGGCCAGGAGCACGTCCAGTTGCAGCTCGTGCAGGATGGCCTCGGCGACCTGGTCGCCGAGGAGCTTGTCAAAATCCATGCGGGCAAAACGGACTCTTTGCTCGGCGGCGGCGATGTCGGTGAGGTTTTGGTTGAGCTGGATCTGGTAGTTTTGTTCCGCGTCGGCCAGACTGGCGACGGCGTTTTGGTACTGGATTTCCTGCTGAACGAGCTGCTTTTCGATTTCGGACGAATCGAGCTCGACGAGGATTTTCCCCTGTCGGACGTCTTCTTCGGTCACCAGGTAACCCTCCTCGACGATGCGGAGGATCTTGGTGCCCTGGAAGCCGACGCGCACCTCGCATTTGATCTCCTGGCTTTCCAGGGCTTCGATGCTGCCGGATTCGACCACGCTGATTTCCAGCGGGCCGCGGCGCACGGCAAAGGTGGGGCCGGAGACATCCGCGCCCGGGCGCGGGCGGTTCCACCAGGCGAGGATGAGCAGCGTGAGGGTCGCGGTCACCACCCAGCGCAGGCGGGGTTGTCGCCACCACGACCGCAGCAGTTCACGGAAGCTGGACATGGGTTACCTCCTGCCATTGACCGCGGTCCTTGATGTAGAGGATGCCGAGGTTGTTCCAGAATTGTAAGCGCGCGATGGTGTGGGCCACCAGGGCCTGGGTTCGCTGGTTGCGGGAGTTGACCAGGTCGTTCTGGGCGTCCACGAGGTCCTGGGCGCGGGCTCGACCCAGTTCGGCCAGGAGGTTTTGTTCGTCCACCCGTCGCTCGGCCAGGCGCACGCCGATCTCGCTGATTTCGTAGTTGCGTTTGGCCTGGTCGAGGGCGCGCCAGCTGTCGCGGACCTGGAGTTTGATTTCGTCCACGAGTTGTTCCACGCGCCGGGCGGCCTGGTCGCGGGCGATGAGCGCGGCGCGATAAGCGTTGCGTTCGCTGGTCTTGTCCAGACCCGGGTCAATGTCCAGTCCGGCGGCATAGCTGTAGCGCCCGGGGTCGGGCAGGACCAGCCCGGTGGTGTCGTCGGGGTCGCTGCGGAGGGTGACCGAGCCGGTGAGGTCGACGCGCGGCTTGAGCATGTTGGCTGCCAACTGGACCTTGCGTTCGGCGTCCACGAACTGGTCCTGGGCATTTTGGTAGTCGAGGCGGGCGGCCAGCGCGATGCGGATGGAGTCCTCGACGCTGATGTCGGGGTGCCGGATTTGGAGGGACTCCAGTTCGTGGTCGTCCAGGACGAGGGGCGTGTCCAGCGGCAGTCCCAGCTGGAGTTTGAAGTTGTCGAGCGCCTGTTTGTAGCTGCGGACGGCGTTGATCCAGGCGCTTTCTGCGGAGAGTTCCTGCTGGGCCAGCCGGCCGAGGTCGGTCTGTGTCACCCGACCTTCCCCGGCCAGGGCCCGGGTGCGCTCGGCGTTGCGACGGGAGCTCTGGAGGTTAAGCCAGGCATTCCGGACCCGGTCACGCTCGCCCAGCACGTTGTAGTAGGCCGAGGCGATCTGCACACTGAAATCCCGGCGGTACTGCACAAACTCGCGCAGGTCGTAGAGAATCTGGCGTTCGGCCTGGGTGAGGGCCTCCATTTGCTGCATGTAGCCCGCGTCGCGAACGAGGGGCCGGATGAAGGTGGCGGTGAGTTGGGAGGAGGGGCGCTGGCCGCCGCTCAGAAACCGCAGGAAGGAGGTGGTCAGCGACGCGCTGAGCCGGCCCACGTCCCGGATCAACCAGGCCGCCTGGATCTGGCCCGAACCGCTGACGCTGCGTTCTTCGACGAGGTTGTCGCTCAACACGGGGCGCAGTTCGCCGGTGGTCTGATCGAGTTCATAGCGCACGGCCCGTTCGGTTTGGCCGCCGAACCGGCCCTGGCCACTGGCGGAGAACACCGGAACGAAGTTGTGGCGGGTCAGCGTGAGGGACAGCGCCGACAGGTAGAGTTGTTCCTTGCGGGCCTGGTAGGCCCGGCTGTGACTGACGGCCAGGGCGAGCGCGGCCTCCAGGTTGACCCGGCGTGCGCCGCGTTCGTTGATCCCGTCAGGGCCCAGAAATTCCTCCACGGTGTCGTTAATGGGCAGGCTTTCCAGGTCCACCAGATTGGTGCGCTCGAGCGTAAAATCGGGCTCCATGTTGGGCACCAGCGGACCTTTTTCACGGATTACGGCATAGGCGGCGCGGTCGGCTGCCTTTTGGTAGTAGGCTGCGCCGCAACCGGACCCCAGGCAAACCAGGGCTGCCAGCGGTATTGCCAACCCCGAGAGGCGGGCCCACCGGGGCGATAGGGTCCCGCTCCGACCGCTTTGACATGCCGTTTGGTTCATGGTGACCAGGGGCCCTGCATTGTTGGCAGGACGGGTTTTCATCCGGGTCCCGCCCAATGATGAGCCTCCGTGGATGGGCTGTCCATCCCGCGTGCTGGCGTGATGTGCTCGCGAGCCGGAGGGCGGTGACCAGGCCGGGGCTGTGTGAGAAGCGGGTGCTGCAATGCCAACCCGCTGGGGACGAGAGCCGGGCCGGACCTGAAGTTGCGCGCCCGTTGGGGACCCGACGGTGTCGAATCCTGCACCGAACCCCGGGCGATACAGGATTACAATCGCACGCGGCGGACACCTTCGAAGGTGATCTTTACGGGTCGGATGAAGCCGTGTTCGTCGAATTCCATGCGGTCGATACACACCACGCGGTGGTTGGGGTCGCGCTCGCCGAGGGGGCGCCGGTGATAGACGATGTAGTATTCGTCGCGGCCGGGAAGTTTGAGCACGGAATGATGGCCGGCCCCGGTGGCCACGCGGGGGTCTTGTTGCAGGATCTTACCCACCCGCCGGAACGGTCCGAGGGGTGAATCGGCGATCGCGTAGGCGACGGAGTAGTCCGGCCCGGTCCAGCCTCCTTCCGACCACATGAAGTAGTAGCGACCCTGCCGCTGCAGCATGAACGGCCCTTCAACGTAACCCTCGGGTGTGATCTCCTTGTACAGGGTGCCGTCCGGGAAGGGTTCGAGGCCGGTGAAGTCCGGTTTCAACCGCACCACGTTGCAGTGGCGCCAGCCGCCGTAGTACATGTACCACCGGCCGTCTCGATCCCGGAACACGTGCTGGTCGATGGGTTGGGCCCCGTTGTAGAACTTGTCGATCAGGGGCCGACCGAGGTAATCGCGGAAAGGGCCTTCGGGCCGGCTGGCCACTGCGACGCCAATGCCGCCGGGCTCGTCGTTGTTCTGGATGTCGTTGGCGGCGAAAAAGAGGAAGTAACGGCCACGGTGATGGACGACAGAGGGGGCCCACATGGCCCGGTGTGCCCAGCGCACGGCGTTGGTGTCGAGGATGCGCGGGTGCCGGGTCCAGTGGACCAGGTCCGGCGAGGAAAAGGCATCGAAAAAGACCTGTTGATCGTAGGGTGCGGAGTATGTGGGGTAGATCCAGACCCGCCTACCGAAGACGGCCGCCTCGGGGTCGGCATACCAGCCCGGCAGGATGGGGTTGCTTGAGAATTCCGCGGAGGTGGAGGAGTGTCGGGCCGCGCAGGCGGCCAGCCACAGGCAGAGGGCGGACAGGAGGAAAAGGTGGAATTGCCCGGGCAGCCGGGCGAACCAGCCGCGGGGAGGGATTGTAGGTGCGGGATGCAGTCGCCGGGCAACCGCCTGTGCGGGCTGCGGGGTTGTCGGGGTCCGGCCCGGTGAGGGTGCGGGGGTTGCCCCGGCAGGGTGGACCGTATCGGGTTGCATTCGGGGCCTGTAGCGGTTCGGGCGCTGCGTCATGGGGCAGGGCTGGCAGACGCGGCGGGCGTTGCCCGGGCCGGGTCGGTGTGCATCCCGGGGTTATTTGATGACGAGGTCAATGCCGTGGCGTTGGAGGGTGGAGCCTTCGGCCTGGGCCAGGAGCGCCAGGGAGCGGCGGTACTGGACCAGGGCGCTGATCTCATCGGCGCGGGCGGCGGTCAGGTCGCGTTGGAGACGGAGCACAACGAAGCTGGTGCTTTTGCCGCTTTCGAGTTTTTTCTGTTCGGCTTCCAGGGCGGCCTCCGCGTAGGCGCGGGCTTCGCGTGTGGCGGCCACGCGCTCGTAGTTGGCCTGAGCCAGCTTCACGGCGTTGTCGATTTCAATCATGATGTTCTGCTCCATTTTCTTGAGGGCGAGCAGCCGCTGTTCGTACTGGGCCTTGCTGGCGCGGTAGGCGTTCAGGGCGGAGCGGTTGCCCAGCGGATAGCTGATCTGGCCGCCCACGAACCAGCTGGGCTGGTCGCGGTCCTTGATGTCGCCGAAGACGCCGCTGAATTCGGGTGTGGAACCGGAATACGCACCGCCGACGCGCAGGTCCACCTGGGGATACAATTCGTTGCGATTGATTTTCACCTGGATGCCCTGTTGTTCGAGGTCGAGCTGCGCCTGGAGAAAGTCCGGGCGCAGGGTGAGCCCTTTGGACCAGCTGTCCTGGACGTCGAGGATGGGGGGCGGCGCGTCCAGTTCTTCCAGGGGTTCGAGCCGGACGTGGGCCCAGGTGGCAAAATCATCCGTCAGGATTTGTTTCAGGTTGTTTTCGAGCACGGCCAGGTTGCGCTGGGCGGCGATGAGATCGGCCCGGCGCGCGGCCACGTCGGCTTCGGCCTGTTTTTCGTCCAGCGGGGCCAGGGCGCCCACCTCAACCCGTTTACGGTTTTCGGCCAGCAGTTGTTCGGACAATTGAAGGGCCATTTGCTGGACCTTGACGTTCTCGTAGGCGGCCTTGAGGTCGTAGTAGGCCAGTTCCACCCGGGTAACGATGTCAATCATGCGCGCCCGGAGGGCGTGTTCGCTCCATTTGAGGCGATTCTTGAGGATTTGGATGCGGAGCCGGGTGGGGTTGTACCAGAAATCCCTCAGCAACGGCTGGGTGACGCTGATGCTCACGGCGCCACTGCTGTCGGAGTAGGGGAACTCGAGGATGTTGAGGTTGGTGTCCACGCCGTATCGGATGCCGTCGGTGTCGCGCGCGGACAGGGTTACGTTGTAGAGTGTACCCCACGGGAGCAGGCCACTGAGGGTGGTTCGGAAGCTGTTCACATCCTGCTCGCGGCCGGGGAGGAGGAAGGTGCCTTCCAGCAGAGTGGAGCCGGCCTTGCTATAGTCGTGCTGGCCGGATGCACTGAGGACGGGGTCGTAGGCGCCGTAGCCGGAGCGCAGGTTGAAGAGAGCCAGCTCGGGGTTGTAGCGCTCGATCCGCAGGTCCAGGTTGTGCTCGAGCGAATGTTGGATGCAATCGGTAAGCGACCAGCGTCGCACTTCCCTTTGGACTTCCTGGGCACCCGCGAACGTGCAGCCCGCGCACAGCCAGATCGCAATCCACCTTGTTTTCATCGGGCCTCCAGCTTGCGTCAGGGCCGGGCAAAACGTCAAAGGCAAATCGGGCCGCCGGCCCGGTTGGTGGACGGCCCGGTGTCTCCGCCCGGGGCGTGCGGTGCCAATCTGCCGTTGCGGGCTTGGTGGTGACCGAGCCCGATGAGGGATCGAATGCAGCGATGGGAGTTTGCGTCCGAGATCGGGACGGGTAGAGTTGAACGCGTGGCGCGCGGACGCGATGGCTTCGGGTCCGGTGCGCCATGAACCAGGTAATGGGTCCCAACCATGAAACCATCGAACTCAGGCAAGGTCAGTCGTCGTCGTTTCCTCCAACACAGTGTGGCTGCCACCGGTTTAATGATTTTGCCGGCCCGGGTGCTCGGGCTGGACGGCGGTCCTTCGGCCAACAACCGGCTCAACATCGCCGGCATCGGGATTGGCGGGCAGGGTGCTGCCAATCTCCGGCAGATGGAATCCGAGAACATTGTGGCGCTCTGCGACGTGGACGAGCGGCATGCGGCCCATGTGTTTCAGCGTTACCCGAAGGCCCGGCGCTTCAGGGACTACCGCAAGATGCTGGATGAGATGAAGGAGATTGACGCGGTGGTCATTGCCACGCCCGACCATCATCACGCGTTTGCGGCCATGGAAGCGATCCGGCGCGGCAAACACGTGTATTGCGAGAAACCGTTGACCCACTCGGTTTGGGAGGCGCGGCGGCTGGCCGAGGCGGCCCGCCAGGCCAGGGTGGTGACCCAGATGGGCAACCAGGGCCAGGCCTCGGAGGAGACGCGGGCCTTGTGCGAGGCGGTCTGGGCCGGGGCGATCGGGCCGGTGCGCGAGGTCCATATCTGGACGGACCGGCCTTCGCGGGGGTTGTTTGAGGAGTACTGGCCGCAGGGGATTGACCGGCCCAGGGAGACGCCGCCGGTGCCGGAGGGGTTGGACTGGGATCTTTGGTTGGGACCGGCGCCGGCCCGGCCGTATCATCCGGTTTATGCGCCGTTCCGCTGGCGGGGCTGGTGGGATTTCGGGACGGGAGCGCTGGGGGACATCGGGTGCCATGCGATGGATCCGGTGTTTCGTGCTTTGAAACTCGGGGCACCGCTGATCGTGCAGGGGTCATCCACCCGCGTGAACGCCGAGACCTACCCGCTGGGGTCCATGATCACCTATGAGTTCCCCGCCCGGGACGCCTCGGTCCAGTCCCACAACCCGCATATCCGGGGATTAACAGGCCGCGGCGCCGGGGGGATTGCCATGCCGCCGTGCAAAGTGGTCTGGTACGATGGAGGGCTGCGGCCGCCCCGGCCGGCCGGCCTGCCGGACGGGCATTTGCTCGGCGACAACGGCCGCCTGTTGATCGGGGACGAAGGGTTCATCCTGGGCAACCGGATTTACCCCTTGGAACGCGCCAAGGAGGTCGCTGAGATTCCCAAAACAATCCCGCGCTCGCCGGGCCACTACATCGAGTGGATCCAGGCCTGCAAGGGCGGGCCGGCGCCCGGATCTAACTTCGACTGGGCCGGTCCCCTGACCGAGACCGTGTTGTTGGGCAACATCACCTTGCGCGTGCAATTGCGGGAAGATCTGACGCGATTTGCCCTCCGCTGGGATCCAGTCGCCTTCCGTTTCACGAATCTCGAGGAGGCCAATGCCTTTCTGAGGAGGGAATACCGGGCCGGCTGGACCTTGTGATGGTCCGGGCACGGGCTGTCTTGAAGCCCGGTGTCCGGTACACCGTTGGTTCTGGTCGGGGTTGAGGGTTGGCCGCGATTCAGATGAAGATCCGGTCCGAGGGTGGCTTCCGTTTCCACTCTGGGTGGGTCGGCGGGCCGATTCTTCTCTGCGAGCAGGCTGCGGGGTTTGGGCACGGGCTGTTAATTGGGTCTCCACATGGAGTGTTCGACGGAAAGGTAGAGGAAGAGGCCGTAATCCGCTGCGGCGCCATTCAGTCCCACCGGCGCCGCCAGACCGAAAACCACCTGGACATCGCGCGGCAGGTTGAGGGCATAACGGACACCGGGCGAGAGGATGGACCGCCAACGATGGTGGAGCTGTCCGAGGGCGTCGGGGGTATGTTCCCACCGGCCGACCCACTCGATTAACAGGTGCAGATCGTTTCGGACCGCCCAGATTGCGCTGGCCGCCAGTTGGTAGTGGATCAGGTCGCGGTCGTTGGCTGAGGCGGCGTCCGGCAGCGCGGTCAACCCGGCGTTTGCATGGAATGCGAGGGCGTCGCCGACGATTGTGCTGAAGGGCAGGTTGAACTCGGCGCCCAGCGTATCGTCGCCGAGGCCGCGGTCGGCGTCGCCCGTGGGCAGGATCAGGCTGACGCGCGGGGCCAATGCTGTCCACCGTTCGCGGTTCAACCAGACCTGGCGCCGGTAGTTGAGCATCAGGTCGCCCCATCCATCGGTCCAGATCCCTTGTTCGCGCATGAAGACGTAGGGCAGGGTGAAGCTGAGCTGGTTGGCCTGGTCGGGCACGGGCCATTCCTGGGTGAAGGTCAGGTACCATGTGTGGGAGTCGGGCCCCGATTGTCGGTCGACTTCGTGATGGGCGGTCAGAATGTGCTGCACCACGCCGGGCTCCTGGTTGTAGGCTTCTTCGACGAAGAACGAGTTGTCCATGATACCGGCTGCCCGGGGCTCGGCCCGGGTTGCCAAGCTCCCGGACCATAGAAAGCACGCAAGCAGCACCAGGTGCGCACCGTGAAAGAACGGAGCGGTTCGCTCGGACACGGTATGCAGGGCACAAACGGGATTTCGAAGGCGTTCCAAAGACCGGCTCTCAGCTACGGACAGTGGCTGCATGATTTTGTCCCCGTTCATTGACACTCGCCGAGGGCGATGCCCGACCCGATGGGGTTTGGCGGTCTCGCCCGCGGTTTGACCGTACCCGCTGCGGGCCAGGGCGAACTGGTTGCTTTGCCACCGGCGCTTTACTTCCCGCACCCGGCGGGTCGGACGCAGTTTGAATGCCTGCGGCCCCGGGTTCAAGCGGATTGCACCGGTTGCGATACCAATGCTGATCCTGCAGCCATGCGGCTGGAGGGTGGGGCCGCCGGGGGGCATGGGAGATCATGTCGTCCGCGGATGCCAACGTTCCAGGTTCAAAGGCGGATTGCAGGCTGGTCGTCAGGCTTCCGGATGGCAGGGAATCTTAGGAGCGGCAGGGACGGTATTGAAAGGGCAGCCGAGCGGTTTTTGGTGCCGGGGAGACCCTGCGGGTTGGGCCGACCCGGCGCGGGTGCGGGCGGCGCGGCGGCAGTCCGGTAAGTTGGGCGTCTGCCGCAACCACGTGGGGTGCAGGTCTCCCGGTTGTCGGTCCCACCGACCGGTGGTCTGAATGGCACCTTTCCGGAAACCGGGCAGAGCACCTTGCAGCGGGGGTGAGGCTCGACTAGCTTGGGCTCCGTGAGTGAAGCGGAGAAACCGTGCGAGTTTCTGGAAGGTGCCTGTTCGGAGCCCGGCGTATGTCCATTGAGTCGAATGGCCGAGGGGGCCGAGGTTTGCATCCGCCAGTTGTTGGCCACGCCGGAGGTGCGGGCGCGATTGCGGGAGATGGGCTTGGGCGAAAGCCAGCGGATTCGCATCATCAGTCGCCAGGTCAACTTTATTTGTCAGGTTTGCAACGCCCGGCTGGGGATCAGTGAGGAGGTGGCCCAGGCCATCCTGGTCGAGCCGGTGCGGAATGAGTCGTCCACGGATCCAGCGCATGGTTGAAACGCTGCCCTCTTTGGTTTCGCTGCCTCCCGGTTCCTGTGCGGTGGTGGCTGAGATCCGGCTGCCGCCGGCGGAGGCACGTCGGTTGATGGAATTGGGCCTGGTTCCCGGGACCCCCGTGGAGGTGGTGCGGTACGCACTGCTGCAGGACCCGGTGGAGATCCGGGTGCGGGGTTCCTGCCTGAGTTTGCCCCGGCAGGAGGCCGAGGCCATTCGGGTGCGGTTGTCTGACGGGACCTGAGCCATGGCGTCCGCAAACCGAACTGCGGTATCGGGCCCTGCGGGCCGAGCGGCCTCCACTGCCGTCCGGTACGTGTTCATCACCGGTAATCCCAATTGCGGGAAGACCACCGTGTTTAACGCCCTGACGGGCCTGCGGGCCAAGGTCGGCAACTATGCGGGCGTGACGGTGGAACGGAAGGAAGGACCGCTGCGGGGTACGCGGAAGGATCAGCCGGTGCGGGTTTTGGACCTGCCCGGGACGTACAGTCTCAGTCCGCATTCCCTGGACGAGCAGATTGCGCGCGACGTCCTGCTGGGGCGGCTGCCCGAACTGCCGCCGCCTTCGGTGATCGTGGTGGTGGTCGACGCGTCCAATCTGCAGCGCAACCTCTATTTTGCGACGCAGGTGATCGAGTTGGGGCACCCCACCGTGGTGGCTTTGAACATGATGGACGTGGCGGCGGCCATGGGCCTGAGGGTGGATCCTGACACACTCAGCAGGCGATTGGGCGTGCCGGTGGTGCCGGTTGTCGCCAGTACCGGCGAGGGGATTCCCCAACTGCGCGAACGGATCCTGGCGCTGCTGGAAACGCCCGAGCCGCCGGCGCAACGCCGGTTCCCCATCCTGCCCGAGCCCATGGTGCAGGAGGCGCAAAAGCTGGCGGCGTTGCTGACCTGGACCTATCAGGAGCGCCGGGTCCAGGCCGATGCCGAGGCCCTGCTGTTGCTGAGCACCGAGCAGGCCCTGGCATCCAGCCAGAGCCACTACACGCCCGGCATCCAGCAGGCGGTGGCGGCAGCGCGGCGGCGTTTGGAAGAGGCCGGTGTGGACTGGCGCAGCGTCGTCATCGAGGCCCGGTATCGGGCCGTGGCGGAAATCGAGGCCGCCGCGGTCACGCGTGTCGGGTCGCCAAGGGAGACCTGGAGCGACCGGGCCGACCGCGTCGTCACCCACCGCGTCTGGGGTACGCTGATTTTCCTCGGGCTCATGGCGCTGATGTTCCAATGCATTTTCGTCTTTGCGCGGATTCCCATGGAAGCGCTGCAGGGTGCCGTGGATGCCCTGGGAGGCTGGGTGGGCCGGACGCTGCCGCCGGGCGATTTGACCAGTCTGTTGACGGACGGCGTGATTGCGGGTGTGGGCGCCGTGGTGGTGTTTTTGCCGCAGATCCTGTTGTTGTTCCTGTTCCTCGGGTTTTTGGAGGACACGGGTTACATGGCGCGGGCGGCGTTCCTCATGGACCGGCTGATGAGCAAGGTGGGGTTGCACGGCAAAAGTTTCATCCCCCTGTTGAGCTCCTTTGCCTGTGCCATCCCGGGTATCATGGCGACCCGGACGATTGAGAACCATCGGGACCGTCTGGTCACCATTCTGATCGCGCCCCTGATGAGCTGTTCGGCGCGCCTGCCGGTGTACACGGTGCTGATTGCAGCCTGCATTCCGCGGCAAAAGGTCCTGGGGGTGTTGGAGTTGCAGGGATTGACCCTGATGGGGATGTACCTGCTGGGGATCGTGGTGGCTCTGGCGCTGGCCTGGGTGTTCAAGAAAACCCTGCTCAGGGGTGAACCGCCGATGTTGATTCTGGAACTGCCGCCCTACCGACGGCCCGTGTTGAAGGTGGTGCTGCATCACATGTGGGAGCGGTCCAAGGTCTTTTTGCAGCGGGCCGGCACGGTGATTCTGGCGATCAACATCCTGTTGTGGTTTTTGGCCACGTACCCCCGGAGCCATGAAATGGAGAGCGCCTTTACCAAGCAGCGCGAGTCCATTGAAGCGGAGCTGGCCCTGGTGGAGCCCTCGCATGCCGGTGAGGTGACCGGACCCGATGGGGCATTGCCCGGGGAGGATGCGCTTGAAAGGATCGAACAGTTGCGTGCGCGATTGGAGCAGGTGGAGACCGAACGGGCAGCAGCCCGACTTCGATACAGTTTTGCCGGGCGCCTCGGGCATCTGATTGAGCCCGTCATTGCACCGCTGGGATTCGACTGGAAGATCGGCATCGGCATCATCACCTCGTTTGCGGCGCGTGAGGTGTTCGTCAGCACCATGTCGGTGGTGTACAACGTCGGTGGTCAGGTGGGGTCGAACGACGAGGTGGGGAATCTGGCGCGGGTCATGCAGCAGCAGACGCGGCCGGACGGTACACCCCTGTACACGCCTCTGTTGGGGATGTCGCTGATGGTGTTTTACGTCTTTGCATTGCAGTGCGCCTCCACGGTGGCGATTGTCCGGCGGGAGACGAATACCTGGCGCTGGGCGGCTTTTCAGTGGTGTTATCTGGGTGTGCTTGCGTGGCTGAGCTCGTTTTTGGTCTGGCAGGTGGGGCGGCTCCTGGGTTGGGGTTGATCGGAAGCAGGCGGCAGGCGGCCGGGCAACACGGAGCCGGCCTTTCAGAAATTTTTCAATTAAAGGCACTTGACGCAGTTGCCGGAGGACGCTAGGGATAGAGCAGACATGCACCAAAGAGGTCGAGGAACCATGAAGACGAACCAAGCACGACTCCCGGTAGTGGCCCTTGCGGCTTTTGCCATCGGAACCTTCACCGGTTTCACAGCACCGATTGAAACGTCCGCTGCCCGTTCTGCCCTCAAGAATGTGCCCGTGGCGGAGTTGCCCGCCCGGGCTGCGCAACTTCTGGTCTCCGTGAGCGAGGAGGACCAGGTTGCCAGTGCGGTGAACGTGGTGGCTGCCGCTCATGCGGTCCGACCGGCGGCCACGGTCGCCGTGGTGGGCGCGGTGGCCCGCCAGGTCCCGGCCGCGGCACCTGCGGTGGCGGTGAAGGCCGTGAGCCTGCAGCGAAACGCGAAAGCCGATTACGTGGATCAGGTGGCTGCTGCGGCCGCAGCTGCAGCACCCCAGCAGGCGGCTGCGGTGGTTGAGGCGCTTTGCAAAGCTGTGCCCCAGCATTACGTCGTGGTGGCTTCGGCCGTTGCCTCGGCCGTGCCCCAGGCCAGGGAGCAGATTCTGGCCGCACTGACCCGTGCCCTGCCCGGATTGCAGCCCTTTGTTGACCAGGCGCGCAGTCGGCTGGGCTCTGAAGCCACGGTGGCGGCCTTGCTCCAGCACGCCAACGTCATGGTGACAGCTGCCGCCCAGGCAGCGCGCACGAAACCGGAGCTCGTACTGGCTGGTGGTCCCGGTACGGCCAACGGGCCTGTTCCGCCCCCCACTTATGGGCCTCCCTTCACGCCGCTGCCGCCGGGTGATGTGACGACCATCACGCGGTCCACCACACGCGTGGCCAAGCCGGGTGAGGGCCGCGACTATTCAACGCCGTGATTTGACCTCACAGAGGTGCTTGTGCGCCGCCGACGGTTTGGACCGTCGGCGGTTTCGTTTTCAGGTCCTTTCCAAACGTGATCCTCCCTGGCAGGGACGGATTTCGGCTGGTCAGGTTTCCCAGGTGGGCGGTCGGGGCCGTGGCGCTGGGGAGACACGGCGCCGGGGCGTCTCCGACATGCGTGAATTGGCTCCGTGGTGTGCGCCTCCGGCAAAGGCGTTGAGGCGGCTGTTTAGAAGGCCTGAGGTGCGAGGTACAGCGTGGCCCCGGGGCGGTCCACCTCTCGGGGGGTGAAGGTCATGGGATCCGGAGTTATCGGGCGCCACGGAGGTCGGGCGCAAGCGTGCCGTGGCGATGGATACGGTCCTGCGCGGTCTTTGGGCAGGGCGGCCCTGTAAGGGAGGTCTTAGGGGGCAGGACCGGACCTGGCGAAGTCATTGGTCAACCGCGGACGTAGATGGGTTGTTTGATCGGGTTGATGGCGGCAAAGTTGCGCAGGCGCTGCAGCACCACGGGGGTGAGTTCCGTGCCGTTCTTCAATACCAGAAGCCCTTCTTCGGTCTCGACGTCGCTGGCCAGGACCTGTCCCACGGTGAGTTCTTCGAGGGAACGCGGCCGGATGGGTGCCTCGTCCACGGCAGCCTTTTGCAGGAACACGTCGAAACAAGCGGCTGCACTTTGCAAAACGCGGGGGTCGTAGCATCCGGACCGTTCCTGCAGCCGGGCCAGCGCTTCGGCGCGGTTGCCGGTTTCCTGCTCGAGCATGACCATGTCGCGCAGGACGCGAAAGACCCGTGCCGGCATGGGGATGTCCTCTCCGGCGATTCGTTCCGGTGGGGAGCCCGATCCGTCGTAGTTTTTGTTTTGATAGCGAAGGATGGCGGCCACGCTTTCGAGCCTTGGGATGTGGGCCAGCAGATTGGCCCCCATTTCAGGCGCGCGATCCACCAGGTCCTGTTCCCTGGCGTCGAGCGACTCGCCGTTGACCAGTTTGTTCAAAAGCGATGTGGGCAGGGTGGTGTAACCCAGGGGGAACAACAGGGCCGCCGCCTCAAGGTCCCAGGATTGTTTCAGGTGGAAAAAGGCCGCGTAATCCCGGACTGCCTGGCGCAAGGGTTGGGTGATCTGAAAGGCCTTCGGATACAGGCTGGAAAGAATTTCGGTGAGCACCCGGATGGCGCCATTGAGAGTGCGTTCCAGCAGTTCGCGCTCGGCCGTGACCATCTGGTAATGGTGAAGTGCGGCCTGGAGGGTTTGGGCCAGGATTTCGGCCGGGCACGGCTTGTTGAGGAAGCGGAAGACATGCCCGCGATTGACCGCGTCCACGGCGGTTTTCTGCTGGGCGTTGCCCGTGAGCATGATGCGGACGGTGTCGGGGTGGCGCGCCTCCACCTGGACCAGAAGGTCGAGGCCGGTCATCTCGGGCATCTGCATGTCGGCGACGACCACGGCGTAGGGCCCGTTCTTCTCGATCTTGGCCAGTGCCTCGGGTCCGCTGGTGGCGGTGTCCAGTTGGAACCACCCCCGCAGGTTCCGTTGCAACGCAGCCAGCACGTTCGGTTCGTCGTCCACAAGGAGGATTTTTTGGTTCTGGCTCATGATGAGGTGATTGTGGCGAGTTGCTGCTGCCAGAGTTCCACCCGGCCGGCAAGTCCCAGTTTCTGGAGGTAGCCGGCGTCCGGCCCGGAGCAGGTGCCGGGCGGCAGCTCGGCTTCGCAGGGCCGGAGCGTCTCGGCGATGTGGACGGCTGTCAGGGCTCCGAACGATGCCGATCCCGAAGCGTCGGGCGCATGGTGAAACGTGATGGCCTCGACCACGGGATCGGGCAATCCCCACAGCCCCAGCAGGTATCCGGCCACCTCTGCGTGCGTGGTACCGAGCCGGGCTTGTTCGCACTCCGTCAAGGGCCGTTGCTGGCTGGCCGCCTCATGCCAGATGCCCTGATATTCGTCCTTCAAGTTAACGGCCAGGATCAGTTGTCCCAGGTCATGGAGCAGCCCGCCCACGGCTGCCTGTTCCTGGACGGACTCGGGCGCCTCCTCGAACCGTGCCAGGGCCCGTGCCCGGGCGCCCACGTCCAGCGAGTGTTGCCAGATGGGTTCCCAGGGGAACCATGGGATGGCTTCGGCGGGGTATTGCTCGAAGGCGTGCACGGCCAGCACCAGGGTTTTGAGTGTGGCCATGCCAAGGTACTGGACGGCGTCGAAGATGTCGCTGACGGTGTGTGGCAGGCCGAAGAAGGCGGAATTGACCAGTTTGAGGATCTTGGCCGTCATGGCGGGGTCTTTGGCTACAAGGGCCGCGATGTCTTCCAAATTGGCTTCGGGATCCTCGAGCTTGCGGTTCAACTCATGGTAAATCCGGGGCAGACTGGGGAGGCGATCCATGCGCCCCAACAGCTCCCGCAATCCGGGATTGTTCAGGCACGAGCCGGCCAGGGTGGCCCTGCGGACCGCCGATCGCAGCGATTCGGGATCGCACGGCTTGGCCAGGTATTGGTGTGCCAGGCCGATGCATTCGAACACGGCTTGTTCGTCGGCCTGTCCGGAGAGCACCAGGCGCACCGTTTCCGGATAACGACGTTGGACTTCGCGCAGGAGTTCCACGCCGGTCATGCCCGGCATCCGCATGTCGGTGACAAGGACGTCAAAGGGCTGTTGCTCCATCAGGGTGAGGGCTGCGGGGCCGTTGGGGGCAAAGGCCATGTCCCACTCGGACCGAAACCCGCGTAAAGCCCGTCTCAGCCCGTCGAGCACCATGGGCTCATCGTCCACGAACAGGATCCGCAGCCGCTGGTTCATGCCGGGGTGGTTTTCTGTTTTTGCTCCTGTTTTTGCAGCGGGAGGCGCAGGATAAAGGTGGTTCCACGCCCCACCTCCGTCTCGAAATCGATGGTCCCGCCGTGCTTATCCACGATGACATTGCGGACGATGGTCAGGCCCTGCCCGGAGCCGCGCCCGACGGGTTTGGTGGTGAAAAAGGGTTCGAAAATCCGATCCCGAATGGCTTCGGGAATGCCGCAGCCGGTATCGCTGACCCGAATTTCAACCCACGCGCCCTGGCGTCGGGTTTGGATGGTGATCCTGCCCTTGGTGGTCGGATGATGGCCCAGGCGATCGGCGATGGCATGGGCGGCGTTTACGATCAGGTTGAGCATGGCCTGATTGAATTCCCCGGGCAGACAGGGTACGGGTGGCAGGTTGGGATCCAAATCCAGCTCCATGTCGGCCACATACTTCCACTCGTTGCGGGAGACCGTAACGGTGGTTTCGATGGCATGGTTGATGTCGGTGGGCGTCTTTTGCGCCGACCCGGGGTGGGCAAACTCTTTCATGGCCCGGACGATCTTGGTGACGCGTTCCACGCCCTGAAGGGTTTGGTCAATGGCCCGGGGCACTTCCTCCAGCAGGTACTCCAGATCGGCTTCCCTGGCCCGGCGAAGGAGTTCTTCGATCAGTTGCTCACAAGCGCGGGCCGGGTCGGACGAGCTGAGCAGCGACCGAATGGTTTGCAGCAGCCCGCTCATTTGCTGAAAAGCGTCCTGTACGAACCGGGTGTTATCGCCCACGTACTGCATGGGGGTGTTGATCTCATGGGCAATTCCGGCGGCCAATTGTCCGATGGCCTCCATTTTTTGGGCCTGACGGAGCTGGATCTCCATGCGGTTGCGTTCCTCGCGGGCGTTGCGGAGCTCGGTGATGTCCTCTTTCAGGGCCACGAAGTGGTTGATCCGTCCCAGTTCGTCACGAATCGGCGTGATGAGGGCCTGTTCCCAGTACAGCTCGCCATTTTTCTTGCGGTTGAGCAGCTCGCCCCGCCAGATGCGGCCGCCCAGGATGGTGGTCCAGAGTTCGCGGTACACGGCCGGGTCCATTTTGCCGGATTTCAAGATCCTCGGATTCTGCCCCCGAACTTCTTCAAGGGTGTAGCCGGTCATTTCGGTGAACCGGGGGTTTACGTACTCGATGCGGCCCTCGGCGTCGGTGATCAGGACGCCCGTGGGCGACTGCTCGATCACCTGGGAGAGCATGCGGAGCTTGGCTTCCGTTTCCAGGTATGCGGTAATGTCCCGGCCGATGCCCACCAGCCCCACGATCTGGCCGGTTTCGTCCCGCAACGGCAGTTTGGTGGTTTCCAGCCATTGCCGTCCTCCGGCACGGTTGATGATGAGTTCCCGGCGGTTGATCACGGGTTCGCCGTGCAAAATGACCCGCATGTCGTCGGCGTAACAGGAAGCGGCCACGGTTCGGGGCAGCAGGTCGTAATCGGTTTTGCCCAACACCTCTGCCTCCGTTTCGGCCCCCAGAGCTTTCAGGTCGGCCTTGTTGGCCAGGGTCTTTCGCGCCAGGCGATCCTTGACGTAGACGTTGTAGGGCAGGGCGTCGATCAACGTGCGCAGCAAAATTCGCTCCTGCTGAAGTTGCCGCGTCAGGTTTTGTTGCTCCGTAATGTCCCGCAGAATGGCCACCGAGTGGGGCCGGCCATCCAGTTCCACCGGGCTCAACCGCAGTTCGAGGTCCAACCGACGACCGTCGGGCCGCTGAACCGGGCATTCGAAACGGAGCGACCCGGGACGAGCGTCGAGATCGAACAACGGCTTGCCGGTGTCCGGGCGCAACACCTGTTCCGGCCTGCGTCCCAACACGTCCACGGCCTTGATCCCCAGGATTTGTTCGGCTGCCGGGTTCATGAAGACGACCTCTCCAGAACCTTCCAGGACCACAATGCCGTCCATGGCGGCCGCCGCGATGGTCCGGAAACGGGCCTCGGAGTCCTGGAGCGCATGCTCGATGCGTTTTCGCTCGCGCAAGTCGTGTCCGATGAAGGCGTAAAAGGTGGTTGCCCGGGCATCGGAATGATGGACCACCAGCGTGGCTGCCACGGGCACGGCCTGGCCGGCGCCATCCCGGAGTTTGAGCTGGCCCCGCCATTGTCCTGCCTCGGCCACCGTGCTCAGAATCTCCGCGAACACGGGACCGGGCAGATCGGGCCCCAACAGGTCGGTCAGACGGCGTTGCGCCACCTCGGTTTCGCTCCATCCCACCAGCCGAAGTCCGGCCGGATTCAAATAGGCCAGTCGGAGGGACGGCGCTTCGGCCAAGGCCACGACGTCGTTCGAGGCATCCAGGATGACCTTCCAACGATGCTCATGATCGGCGAAACAGGTCTGGTGTTGTCGGAGCCGTTCCATTCGGCCCCGAACGGCGTTCACCAACTGGGCCACGGTGAACGGCTTGGGGAGAAAATCGTCAGCACCCAGGTCCATCGCCTGACGCTGACCGCCCAGACGCACCAGGGACTCGTCGCCGGTCATCAGGATGACCGGCAGATGCTGCAGGGCCGGAGATTGTCGGAGTTCCCGCAAAAAGCCAAAGCCGTCAAGACCGGGCATCTGCACGTCGCAAAGGATCAGGTCGGGACGATGCTCTCGTGCTTTTTCGATGCCCGTCACAGCGTCTTCAGCCTCGATCACCTGCCAACCCTGCTGGCTCAGGATCCTCTGGGCCAGCTTGCGCAGGCTCGGGTCGTCGTCCACGACCAGAATGGTAATCCCTTCTTTCTCCATGCTTGCCTTTCGGGGTCCGCGCGTGGCCGGGCAGATCCGGTCGAAGACGACGCCGGGGGGCGGCCGCGGAACGCCACGGGCGCCACCACCCGAACACCGAAACACCGCCGGCTCGGCCCGCGATCTACGGGCACCCTGGTTTCGGTTATCGGCGGAGCGACGACTTTCTTGAGTGTCGGATGGGGTTGGACGGGGCGGAATGCGCCGGCTCCTTTTGACCTGGGGATTCCACCCCGGGTTTGCCTTCAGCATGGCCGGTAGGAACCCGGCTCAACCCAGGTGGGCCACCTCGGCCGCAATGGCTTCGGCCCGTGCCAGGTCGGCCCGGGCATGTGCCTCCAACCAATCGCACACGCGCGGCAATACCTCCTGCCACTGAAACCGTTTCGCCCTTTCCCACGCTTTACGCCTGCATGCCTCGTACGCGGCTGGCGCCTGCCAAACCCGGGCCACCATCTCGGCAAGCTCCTCCGGGCGTTCGCGCGCCACCACCCAGCCGGTCCGACCGTGCAAGGTGGAATCCACCAGCCCGTCCACGGGATACACCACCGCCGGGGTGCCCATGGCATTGGCCTCGAGGACATTCAGGCCCCAGCCTTCCCTCACGGAACTGTGAAGCAAGAAGTGCGCGCGGCGGAGTTCCTCATTCTTCTCGGATTCCGGCAATGGACCGGTGAATCGGATCTGCCGGGTGAGCCCCATCCGGTGGGCAAGTTGTTTCAGGGGCACCTCCATGGCGCCGCCGCCTACGACGGTCAGTTCCGCCGGCAGTCCGCGTTGGAGCAGGTGCCCCACCGCCTCGATGGCATGATCCACCCGTTTGTTCGGGGCGAGACGGGAGACCACGATCAACCGGACCGGTGGTGTCAGCGGTTTGGGTTCGAGCTCCGGAAGGGGAGGTGTATCACAGCCGTTGGGCAGCCAGGTGACGTTGCGGACTCCGTGAGCCTGCAGGGCACGCCGGGTGGAAGGCGAGGGCACCCAAAACGGCACGTTACGATACAGCCAGTGGGTCCACCGTTCCTGCCAACGGCCGATCCACCCCAACAACCCCGGATAAAACACCTGCCAGATGGGGCCCAGCACCTCGTGGATGTACGCCACGCACCGGGTGCCACACCACCAGGGTGCATACCACGGGATTCCGTGATGCTGGTCAATGACCAGGTCGAAACGGGGTTGCCGACGATACCACCGGAGGGCGGCGAGGATTGAAGTGCCCTTGCCACCGCCCCGGAGGAAGCAGATTCCATCCCGTTCGTATCGTGGCGCAGCTCCGGGAAAGGCGTTGGAAAACCAAAAAACCTCATGCCCGCGCTCCCGCAGCGCCCGCATGAAGGCCAGCGATACCCGTTCAGCTCCGCCTGCTTCCGGGTTTTCCGGGTCGCGCCAGTTCAACATCAGAAAACGCATATCCCATCCGGCTCCCGTGCCGGTCGTGGTCCGTACCCTACACCGCTGGGTACCGATTCGGGCCGCCCAATATGCTGGGATCGGCAGCCCGGCCCAAGAACGAATCCAATTCCCGGCAGACATTGCACCGTTTGCGTTTCGGTACTGTTCCGCCCCGAGATTTCGGCCGGGCTCACGAGAGGCGCCAACGTTGCCGGCTTGCCGCCGGGGAATCAGCAACCGGCCTGCCGCCGCCGGGCCCGCCCCTTGGCCGGGACCACCATTTCGCCGGGGCTCCCGGTCCTCAACGTGCGGATGGTTGGGTTGGTGCCGGTCGGCTTTCCCGTTACACCCTGGCGGTGCCCGATCCGGTCCGATATCCCAGGGCGTGCCGATTGGCCCAGAGTTCGCCCGGTTTGAAGAGACCAACCGGTGTAAGGATTCCCGTAACCAACTCGGCCGGTGTAATGTCGAATGCCGGGTTCCATGCCGGGCTGCCCGGGTTGGCCACGCGCACGGTGATGGGTTCCGGGCGGATCCGGGATCCCTTGGGCACCACCGGGGCGCCGCGGGCGCACAACACCTCCTCGGCGTCCCGTTCCTCGATGGGAATCTGCCGCGGCGACCGCAGGTGCCAATCCAGCGTCGAAAGGGGGATGGCCACATAGAAAGGAATGCCATGACGCCGGGCCAGAACGGCGAGCTGGTAGGTGCCGATCTTGTTCGTTACATCGCCGGTTCGCCCCAACACGCGGTCGCTGCCCACCAGCACCAGGTCCACCCGCCGCTGCTGCATCAGCAAGCCGACGGCAGTATCCGGAACGATTGTGTGCGGGATCCCGGCTTGCGCCAGTTCCCACGCCGTCAGAGCGGCTCCCTGGGACCGGGGGCGTGTTTCCGTGCAAAACACGTGAAACTTTATGCCGCGTTCCCGGGCGAGGTACAGGGGTGCGGTGGCGGTGCCATGGTCCACGCAGGCCAGACGTCCCGCGTTGCAGTGGGTCAGGAGGGAGATCCCGTCGTGTATCAAGCGCAAGCCTTGCTCCCCCAGGGCCCGGCATTCCAGGGCGCTCCGGTGGGCAAATTCTTCTGCCGCGGCCAGTGCCAGGGCCTGGCGCTCCGGCACCGTCCGGCCCCGGCGCATGGCATCAAGCACCTCCTGCATGGCGCGGGTCGGATCCACCGCGGTGGGGCGGGCATTCAGCAGGGTTGCATGGACCTGGCGTACGTGGGCCCGAAACCTCCGCAAATCGC
Organism: Limisphaera ngatamarikiensis; assembly: GCF_011044775.1. Taxonomy (NCBI): domain Bacteria; kingdom Pseudomonadati; phylum Verrucomicrobiota; class Verrucomicrobiia; order Limisphaerales; family Limisphaeraceae; genus Limisphaera; species Limisphaera ngatamarikiensis. The sequence continues at coordinate 20,827 of NZ_JAAKYA010000012.1, forward strand.
GCCCGCCATACTCCCGAATGCCCTGTGCCAAACCGTACGCAGCGGCCGCGGCAATCGCCGGGGCACCGCGCACGACCATGTCCCGAATCGCCTGCGCCGTGGCCCGATGGTCGGGAGTACGAACCCAGACAACCCGGTGGGGCAACAGGCGTTGATCCAGTAGGCAAACCGAGTTGGTGTCCGCGTCAAAGCTGACGCTGCGCGGTCCGGTGGAACCACCTTTCATGGCCGGCTTCATGGGCCTCAGGAAATCATCTACAGCCATCTGCGGCCAGCCGGTTTTTGCCGGGGCCGGTGCGGTGGTGCCAGTGAAAAGCCGCGCCGCAATGAAACCTGCCGAACAGCGCGCCCCTTTCATGGACTTTGGGCGGGCTCCGCCGCGGCCGGGACGGAATGCTCCGCAGGCCCGGGAAGGTCCGACGCTTTCCACTCCAGGATCGGTTCGTAGAAAGAATTGCGCCGCACGGGCACCCGCCCCGACTCGCGAATGAGTTGCACCAGCTGCCATTCGGGCATGTGTTGGGGCGACCGCGCGCCAGCCATGTGGAAAATGTGTTCCTCGACGATTGTGCCGTGCAGGTCGTCGGCCCCGTAATGCAGGGCCAGTTGGGCCAGCTTCGGCCCGAGCCCCACCCAATAGGCCGTGATGTGATCGAAGTTGTCCAGGTAGAGGCGGCTCAGTGCCATCGTGCGGAGTGTGTCGTGGGCGGTCGGCGGGTGATGCACGGGCAGGTCGTTGTTGTCCGGTTGGTAGGGCAGGGGGATGAACCCCACAAAACCGCCGGTTTCGTCCTGCAAGGCACGGAGGCGACGCAAGTGGTCCACCCGGTGTTCCGCCTCCTCCACGTGACCATACAGCATCGTGCAGGTGCTGCGTCCGCCCATCCGATGCCAGATGCGGTGCACCTCCAACCATTCTTCGGCGGATTCTTTGCCCCGGGCAATGGCCTGCCGAACCCGGGGATCGAAAATTTCGGCGCCGCCGCCGGTCAGGCTGTCCAGCCCGGCTTCCCGGAGGGCCAACAGCGTATCCGCCACGGACTTTCGCGCCAGCCAGGCCAGGTGCAACACTTCGATGGCGGTGAAACACTTCAGGTGCAGTTGGGGACTCAGCGCCTTCAAGGCGCGCAGCATGTCGGTGTAGTACTGGAACGGCAGGCTGGGATGCAGCCCGCCCACAATGTGCAGCTCCGTGACTCCGAGGGCCAGCGCTTCCCGGGCCCTGGCGACAATTTCCTCCAGGGTCAGTTCAAATCCATTGCCATCCCGTTTCTTGCGGGCAAACGAGCAGAAGCGGCAGGAGAGGATGCAGTAGTTGGAATAGTTGATGTAACGGTTGACGATGTACGAGGCGCGGTTGCCGACCTTGCGTTCGCGTGCCAGGTCGGCCAACCGCCCCAGCGTGTGAAGGTCCGCATTGCACCAAAGGTCGAGGGCTTCCGCCTCGGAGAGGCGTCCACCGTGTTCGACCTTTCGGAACAACGGGGTCCAACGGCTTGACGAGCGAATGCTCCACATGCAGCGCGAATTCTAGGCGGGACATGGAGAGGAGGCAAACGGACGCCGCCGCCCGGTTGGTCCGTTGACCATGCGGTGTGCTCTTCCGAGCAGAGGACAGCCTCCGGGGCGTCATATGGATTGGCCCCGGGCGCGACGATTGTCCAACACTGTATTGCTGCCGTGTCTTCAATTGGGACATACACGGCTGGTGTTGGCGGTCGGCCGGACCAGGAACGACCGGCATGGCGTGGGACGGCACGAGTCCTGCTTCTTCGCCGGGCGATGATGCCCGCCCTGAAAAGGCTGAAACTCCAAAAGCGTGGCGGTTTTACCCTGGCCGAGGCCGTGCTGGCCCTGGGGGTGCTGAGCTTTGTTGTGGTGCTCTGCTTGAGCGCCATCTCCTTCAGCCGGGTGACATCCTACAAGGCCAAGGAGGAAGCCGTGGCGATGGGATTTCTGGAACACTACGCCGAGTTGCTGCGCGGATTGCCTTTTGCTCAGGTGCTTCCCGGGTGGCCGCTGAATCCTCTGCTCGACGGTACCGGCGGCGGTCCGAACATCCGCCTCCCCACCAACGACCAGTGGTTCGACCTGAACACGGACGATTACCTCGCGTTTCATCCTGATTTGATCTGGCTGGCTCATCGGAATCCCCAGATGCGCGTGGTCATGAGCACCACGACCGTGCTGGGACAACCGCATACGCGGCACTTGCGGTTGGAAATCCGATGGGACCCGCCATTGGGACGGGGCCAACCGCGGGTCCAACGCCTGGACGTCGTCCGCGTCAAGGACCTCTGATCCGGGGACCAACCATGAAGCTCGTTCCTGAGAAACATGCAGTGCCGGAGACCTCCGGGTACACGCTGGTGGAACTGATGGTCGCGGTTTCCATCGGGATTCTACTGGCCGGGGGCGGGGTGTTTCTGCTGGTGGAAGCTGCCAGGGAAAACCTGCGCACCGTGGCTGACGCGACCGTGGAACAGGAGTCGGCCCAGCTTCAGGCCCGCATCCAGGGCCTGCTACGACAGATGAGCAGCGCGGAAGGCGCCGTGTTCATCCTGCCCGTGAGCGAGGTGGTCGGTCTGCCCACCGGCTTTCAGGCGGTGATTGTGGGCCGCGGGCCGACGCCGGATTTCCCCAGGGCCGAGCTCCGGTTTGATCCCCAGACGGGGCGCGTCTGGTTTCGGGAGAACCGATTACAGCCCGCCACGGAAACAACCCTGTTCGAGAATCGGCCCGGGCGGGTCGTTTTGCGGCAACTGGTGTTTGCCCCTTCGCTCAAGGCGGACGGCAGCACGGACAACGGACTGATCCGGGTGTTCATGGAAATGGATGATGACGGGTTTGGCCGGCGCCGGCCCGAGATGAACAGCGCCCGGGTCCTACGTTCCTTCGTCGTCAAAATGCGGAACGCCTAGCAAACCAGGGGAGGCACAGCCATGAAACTGAGAGGATCGGGTCTTAAAAGGTGCAATTCCACCAGTGGAAGCACCCTGGTGACCGTGGTGGTGACAGGCGCCATCCTCGGCCTGGTCACGGCGGGGACCATGGCTCTGGGGTCGTTTCAACTTCGAATGGCCCACGGGCGGAACGACTGGATCGCAGCCTATCACCACGCAGAAAACGCCCTTCATTGGGCTGCCCAGATGATCGCCGATGCGTGGCCGGCCCCGTCTTCGGGCGTGTATGCGACCGCCGACGGGACCTTGAGCCTGCCATACATGCAAGAGGCCTTGCAGGGGTAGGGGAGTCGTTTTGCCGGCGCCCGTGTCACGGTGGTCAAGTCCAACCTGGTGGGTATGAACATCTATTGGATCACCGCCTCCGCCCGCGTGGGCGAGAAGGTCCGTACCATCGGGGCACGAATCGTCAAGAACCCTGCCAGCCGCGTCTTCGATTACGAGTATTTCCTCAACAACTGGGGGTGGTGGTGGGGCTCCACCATCACCGGAAACGGCGGTAACAGGGCCAACTGGGATTTTGATTTTCGGGGTCGTCCCTCGGTCAATGGAGTGATCCTTGCCAATGGGCTTATCACGGAGAACGGCGTGCCCGTGGATCCCTTCACCAGTACCCCGCCTTTTGGCGGGCTGGCAGGGGCCAATCCCTTGGCGTACGCCCATTGGGGTGTGCCCCGGGAACCCATGCCGAATCTGAAGGATCTCAGTTACTACGCGGCAAAGGCCATGATGGACCCCGCGCGGAACGGCATCTGGGTGGGTACACAACGGGTCGTGTATGGCGTGCATACCAACGCCCAGAAGCCCGGCCTGTACCTGGAGGGGACCTATGACCGGCCCATCGTCATCAGCAACACCGTGGTGGTTCCGGGCGATGTCGTCATCAAAGGGTACATCACCGGGCGGGGCACGCTGTACGTGGGCGGCAACCTGTACATTGCCGGGGATCTGATGTATCGAAACGGACCCAGCTTCGCCACGCCGCCCGAGACCATGTCCCCATCCCAGCGGGATGCATGGGTCCAGAACAACCAAAACAAGGACCTTGTCGCTTTCGCCGTCCGGGAGTGCATCCTGGGTGGAGACGTGACCAGCGCGAACTGGGTGACGTATTGTTACAATCCTGAGGGGTACGGTCTTCGGAACGTCGGGAGCGAATTGAATCTGGGGGCCGACGGCATCCTCCATACGGGCGATGATGGAATCCCTTTCCTCCATCCCGACGGCACCTGGAGTGCCTGGTATGACGCGGATGAAGACGGCGTCATGGATGGAAACTACGACTACAACACGCAGCTCAACATGACCACCAGTCGCGCCTCCAAGATCCAGGGGTATCCCACCACGCAGTCGGGTACTCCGGTGGCCTACAGTTCGGTGGCTTCCAACAACATGAATCGCCTGGACGGGATTTTCTACACCAACCACGCCGCAGCTATGCGGCTGGCCAAGGCCAACGCCGTCATCAATGGCGTATTGGTGAGCCGCGACGAGGCAATTATTTTCAACGGCTCGCTTCGCCTCAATTACGACTCCCGGGTCCACAGCCGATACAACCGCAACCCGAACCTGCTGATTGACCTCGGATTGCCGGTGGCCGGATTGATCAGCCTGTCCGATTATCGGGAGTTGCCCCCCGAAACCGGAACGCTGTGATGCGAAGGGCCTTCACCCATGAACCTGCGGCTTTACACGACTCACGGAACCCATCGGAACGGCTGGAAGGGCCAGGTCAGGTGCGGATCCCGACGGCGGGCCCAGCCCCTCGCTGCGGGCCGGGGTTTGGGGCATTCCCGGCTCGGCACCCATGCCGCCGTCAACGGACTTTGGAATCTGCATGGCCGATGCCGTCGGGGGATCGTCGTGTTGGTGACGACCACTGTGGCATTCCTGGTCAGTCTGGTCGTGGCATGCCGGGTGGAGGCAGCTTTTGCCGAGATACCCGGGCTTGGTCCCGGCGATGAGGAAGAAATTGCCGCTCGCCTGCGCCAGGAAGGCGAGTTGTCCCTGGCGGAAAAGATCCGAGTGGGCCGGGAACGTTACGAACAGCGCCTTGCGCTGAAGCGTGCCCTTTCCCAAGACCTTCGCGCCCGCTTGGAACTGTACCGGATCGAAACCGGGCGAACCCAGACCATGGAATCTCCGCAGAACCAGCCGCAGGACGCGTCATTGCCGGCTTCCGGCGGGATGCCCATGTGGGGCTGGTACCTGACCGGGCTGTTGGGGGTTCTGTCGCTTTGGCTGATTCACCGCACGCGACGCGGGGCTGCGTGCGCATCATACCTCTTGTAAACACCCCGCGGTCCCGACGTTTGTCACCCTTTTTCAAGTTGGCCCGGGAACTGCTGTCCTGTGGGCGGACAACCGGGTTACGCAGGTTGTAGCTGGTGGAAGGAAGGCATCGGTCATGACGTTGAGCTGGTTCCAAGGCGGATCCCGAAAAAGGGATCAGGTGGTTGCGGTGGACCTGGGGCGGCGTTGCACCAAGGCGGTCCTGATTGAAAACCGCGGAGAGGGCGCGAGCCTGAAGCGCTATGCGATTCTGGAGGCGCCGGTTGCGGAGAAGGAGCCGTCGGCAGCCCTGTTGACGGAACATTTGCGCGCAGTGACGCAGTCGCTGGAGACTCGCGCTCCGTTGCTTTCACTGGCGATCGGTGTGGATGAAACCATCGTCCGATACGCGGAACTCCCGCAGATGCCCATTCCCGACATGCGACAGGTCTTGAAAACCAGCAGCAAACTTTATCTGCAACAGGACCTGCCGGGGTACGTCTTTGATTGCTGGCCGGTCAACGGCAGGGCGGAGTCTTCAGGTTCCGAGAAGGCAAAAGCGCCGAACCTCCCCAAGCAGAAGGTGCTGGTTGCAGGTGCAAAGAAAACCTGGGTGGACACGCTCCATACGGCGATCAAAGGGGCAGGCTGCATGGCAGGGGATGTGGTGCCCGGGCTGGTGGCCCCCATCAATGCCCTGGAAAAGGCCGAACCCGAACTGTTTCAGCGCGAGGTCGTCGCGCTGGTGGATCTGGGGTTCCGTCACTCCAGCGTGTGCATTCTTCAGGAAGGGGAGCTGGTTCTTACCCGCGTCCTGGCGATGGGCGGCGACCAGATTACCCAGGGGCTTGCGGACACCATGGGCATCAGCTACGCCGAAGCCGAGGGGATCAAACTCGGGATGCCCGGCGAGGTGCGGGAACAGCTGTTTGCCCTGATTGCCCCGTTGGGTCGAGAACTGAAGGCGTCCCTGGACTTTTACGAACATCAAAATGACCGCCCCGTAACCCATGTGCTCGTGTCCGGCGCAGGCGCGGCCGCCGAGTGGATCCTGCAGGCTCTGCAGGCCGAGCTGGTGGCAGAATGCCGCACATGGGATCCCACGGCAGGTCTTCAACGCGCGTTGCCCCCGCAACAACTCGCCGAGCTGGAACAGGTCGCGCCCCAGCTGTCGGTCGCGGTGGGAACCGCCCTGGCCACGCTTTGAGCCTATGCCCATCCGACTGAATCTTCTGGCCGAAGCACAGGCGTTGGAGGAAGAACGCCGCAGAGATCCCGTGAAACGGGCCCTGCTTGCAGCAGTTGCCCTGGTGATCTGCAGCTTGCTGGGCAGCCTCATCTTTTACTCACGGGTCCTGATCCAAAACAGTGAATTGGCGGGGCTGCAGACACAGTGGCAGCTTCTTCAGAAGGACTACGAACAGGCCAGAGATCATGAAAAGCGCCTGGCCGAGGTGCGACAGCGCCTGGCGGCACTGCATCAGCTGGCAACCAACCGGTTCCTTCAGGGCAATCTGCTCCAGGCGCTCCAAAAGGTTGCGCTCCCGGATGTGCCGCTCACCAGGCTCAAAGTGGAGCAGTTTTATGTGCTGACCCCGCCCACGCCCGGGAAAACGAATGCAGCCGGACGGCTCACCCAGCCGCCGAAACCCGCCACCGCCACCGAGCGGATCTTGATTACCTTGGACGCGCGCGATGAGAGCCCCAATCCGGGCGACCTGGTCACCGTTTACAAAGATCGCCTCAGCCGGGAACCACTCTTCAAGGAATTGTTGGGCAGCAAGGGTGAGGTGGTTCTGCGCAACCTTGCTCCACCGGTTCAGGACCCGCGAACCGGTCAGGGTTTTGTCGCATTCACCCTGGAATGCCGACTGGAGGAGAGAGTCCGATGAAACGGTTGTCGAGCGAAAAAAAACGCCAGCTGGGGATGGTGGCCGTGGGCACGCTGATAGCCCTGGCCGGGGTGTGGTACGGACTGATCCGCCCGCAGCAGACCAGCCTGGAGAACACGAGGCGCGAAATTGAAAACCTGCAGCGCCAGCTTGCGGAGGCGAGGAAGGTTCTCCAACGGGCCCCGGAAATCAGCGACGCCCTGGAACAGGCCGCCACGGAGCTGGAACACTGCGAAGAGCAAATGGCCTCGGGGGATTACTATGCCCACCTGATCAATCAGATCCGGCAGTTCCGTGCGGATTATCCCGTGGACATCCCCCAGTTCAGCACCATCAGCGGTCCCGCGCCCGTGGATTTGTTGCCGCGCTTTCCCTATCAACAGGTGAGTCTGACCATTGCCGGGACGGCATACTACCACGATCTGGGGCGATTCCTGGCGGATTTCGAAAACCGCTATCCCTACTGGCGATTCAGAAACCTGGAGCTGGAACCCGCACCCGCCACGGACCCCGGCCGTGCACCTGAACAGGTGGCGTTCCGGCTCACCGTTGTGGCCCTCGTCCGGTCGGGATCATGAAGAGGATACCCACAATGAAACACCCAACATCGCTTGTGGTCGTTTCGGCCTTGGTCTGCACGGTCGTTGCGGCATCCACCTTGATTGGTGGAGCGTCCGCTGCAACCGACAGCGGCACCAACCAACCCTCGCGCGAGATCCCCCGGTCCGTTTTCGAGGTTCCCACCAACCCGGAACAGGGCAGGGATCCGTTTTATCCCAAATCGACGCGTCTGTTTGGTATCCGCACGACTTCCACCAATGCGGCGCCGGTGTCCCGCGTCACCTTTCTCCTTCGCGGCCTGGCCGGTGCCCCCGGCCAACGGCTGGCCACCCTCACGGTTAAAGAATCCCCGGGCCGCAGCCTGATCCTGGCGGAGGGCGAAACCACGAGCCTCCGCCTGCCGGGCGGCGAGATCCGCGTGCGCTGTGTCTCAATCGAGGACGACCGTGTCCTGGTGGAAATCAACGGTTCCCGACAAGAACTTCGTTTGCGGGACGGGTTTTGACTTGTGGAAGACAATTTCGGACACGGACAGAACAGGTTTTGGGAGCACCGACTCATGAGATCGCCGTCCCAGTTGGTGACCAAGGCCATGTATGGGGGACTGTGAAGCGTTGGCACACCGTGTGCTCCCCTCCAAGCATGGCCCTGGAGTCAGGACCGCAACCACGTGACGTGACACCGGTTATGAAACTGAACCAACTCGGAAATGGAGGGACCATGTTGGGTGTACAAGCGAGCCGACGGCGAATGAGCGCCCTGGCAATGGGTCGTGGGGTGTGGGGCGGACCCAACTCCATCCCGGGACGCGCAGCTCGAGGAATCTCCGTGCTTTCAGCCCTGCTCCTGGGGGTGGGCACTGGGATGCCAATCAAGGCCCAGGAAGGTGAAGCAAAGGCGGACGATCAACCCCGGGCGGCTCAGCAGGGTGCTCCGGCAGGAAGCGGCCAGAGCGAACCGACATCGGCGGGCCGTGGCGCACCTCAGGGCACGAATGTGGTCATTCCGCTGATCGTCATGGATGACCTGCCGCTGACTGATGCGATTCGGAACCTGGCCCGTCAGGCGGGCTTGAATTATCTGATGGATCCCAAGGTGAATTTCGGCATGCCCGGGCCCGATGGAAAGATTGTCCCGATGCCCAACGTTTCCATCCGATGGGAGAATGTGACGGCGCAGCAGGCACTTGAAGCGCTGTTGAACAACTACGATTTGCAGCTGGTCCAGGATCCGAAGACCGGAATTGCGCGCATCACCGTGAAGGACCCGGATGCACCGGATCCCCTGGTGACACGGATCATCCAGCTCAAGTATGCCAATCCATCCAATGTGGTGGCCGTGGTCCAGAGCACGTTGACCGACAAGCGGAGCAGGGCGCTACCGGACGTGCGGACCAGCCAGATGGTGGTGGTCGCCACGGAAAAAGAACTCATGGCGATGGAGGAATTGATCGAGCGCCTCGACGTGCCGCCTCGTCAGGTGCTCATCGAGGCGCGCTTGATGGAGATCTCCCGCAGCCCGAGCACGATCAAGGGCATTGACTGGGGCAACACCCTGGAAGGTCAAAATGTCAGCTTCGGCAACGGCGTGACAGCTGCGGAGACGGTGACGACCGTTCCGGGAAGCAGCCGGCGCTATGATCGGAGCACCACGATGACGACGGTGGCCGGAGCCGGGGGTCTGTCTCTGAACACGTTCAACGGGTTTAACCCGAACATTGCCTTCCTGAACGCGGACGGTGTTCGGGCCGTGCTGTCGTTCCTGAACAAGGACGCTGATACCCAGGTGATTTCCACGCCGCGGGCGGTGACACTGGACAACGAGACGGCACGCCTGGCAGTGACGCGTGCGGTCCCCATTTTCCGGGTTCAGGCGAGCACGCAAAACACCACTGGCGGGTCCGAGGTTCTTTACACCAACCTGGGCACGGTATTGGCCGTCACCCCGCGGATTACCGCCAATGACCACATCTTCCTGAAGGTTGTGCCCGAAGTGTCCAGCATCTTCCGAACGGTGCAAAAGCGCGTCCTGGACACAATCAACGAGGCCGATGAGTACGACATTCGGAAGGTGGAGACGCAGGTGCTGATTCCCAATTCGCATACACTTGTGATGGGCGGCCTGATGAGCGACTCCACGAAAAACATCTACAGCAAAGTGCCGGTGCTCGGCGACCTGCCCCTGCTGGGCATGGCGTTCCGGCACGAAAACAAGGCCATGGACAAAAAGAACCTGCTGATTTTCATCACGCCCACCATCCTGAAGGACAATGACTTTGTTCCGGCGCAGACTGATTTCCTGAAGTCACGGCCCACGGAAATCTCGGGCGGGATTGATCCCGACAGCCTCTGGGAGGGTGCACGTCCGTCGGACTGGAGCCGCGTGAAACCCAGGACCGGCCGAGAGCCCGTGTTTCAAGAGCCGGCCATGACGCCGGGTGGGTTGGGAATGTAGGGGCAACAACTGCACCCGGTCCTCAAGGCCGCACGGATTCCGGATCGTGCGGCCTTTAGTGTTGTTGCGTTTGGTGTGGGAACCAGCAAGAGGGGCAGGGAACGGAATGGCGGAGGGGTGCCGAAACCGTTCCAGCTGGCGCGCCAGCTCCGTTGTCAACCGGGCCCGGCCACGGAAAGGGCATGCGGCGCGGGGTAGCCAGAGATGGGTTCGGTTATCGTGGAGATTCGACCGAACCCTGACCGAGGCGGCGCAGCAGCTCGAACGGATAGATGCCGGTGGCGTGGCCATCGGCCCATTCGGGTCGGAGACCGTAGCTGCCGACCCGGTGCAGGGCGCGCAAGGCAAAGGAAGCGGTGGTGAGGGGTGGTTGCAGAGGCACGGCACGGTGCCCGAGAAGGTCGCCTTCGCCCTGGCACATCGCACAGGGACAGGCCCGGCGCAGCCGTTCCAACGGGATGTACGATTCGCAGCCGTCCTGCCATTTGATGGCCAGTTCCGTGCCGATGACCTGAACATCCACCGGTTGCATACCGGCATGATGCTGCACGGGCAGGCAATTGTCCACGGAGACGGAAAAGGGGTTCGCCCCACCCGAAAGCGCCTGTGCGCACGGGGACGGCAGGGTTCACTGGCGCGGCTCACTCCGGAGACGGCATGTTGTGGATTTGTGCACGCACGACGGCGGAAGGTGTCTCCTTATGTGGCCCGGGACTCAGCGCCGGTCATTCGCCAGGCGGGGACATTCGGTGTGATCCCGGGAGAAACGGTTTTTGTTTCAAGACGTGAGCCAAACGGCTTCGGCAGCGCCTTGGACCTGTGGCAACCCTTCGCGGCAACCGGGGATGCGTCCGGTCCAACGCGCGGTGCGAAGACAAAGAAAAGTGGCAGGGGGTTGCTGGCGCCGCAGAAAGGTCTTGCCGTGAATGAGAGGAAGGGGTTGCATGGCAGTGGAGTGATGATCCCGGATGGACGTGGGCTCGAGACCGCCGGTAACTGCCGCCCGCAGAGCTGGCTGCGGTGGGGCCGGGCCACCCGTGCGGTTATCGGTGCAGTCTTGTGGATGGCGTGGAGTGGCGCGTGGGGGGCGCCGTTCCAGACACAGTTCGAGTTCCAGCAGCCGGACGGAAGCCGGGTGTGGATTCGGGGCCGGGGCGACGAGTTTCATGCGCATTTCGAAACGCTCGACGGTTACACGGTGGTGTTTGATCCGGCCCGGCGCGCTTATTGCTTTGCTCAGCGTGGCACGGACGGGCGGTTGAGCTCCACGGGGGTACCGGTGCATCTCGATCGGCCCGAGCGGTTGGGACTTCCGAAGGGTTTGCAGGCCAGCGGCGAGGTCATCCGAGCCGAGGCTGCAGAGCGACGGCGTCGGTGGGAGGAGGTCATGGAGATCGGGAGGCGGTGGGAGGAGCTCAAGGCGTGGCAGCGGGCGCGGGAGAGGTCGGAGCTCACGGCAGCGGCGGTGTCGGCACCGACCCTGGGGACCAAGGTGGGACTCTGTTTGCTGGTTGATTTCGAGGATGAGCCCGCCACCATTCCCCGGGAGGAGATCGAGGCGTTCTGCAATGCGGATGACTACGCAGGCTTCGGCAACAACGGGTCGGTCAAGAAATACTTTCTCGACGTATCCCGGGGCCTGCTGACCTACTCAAATGTGGTCACGGTGTATGTGCGGATTCCCAACAGCGTGCATCCCAGGAGCTATTACAACGACCCCACGAAGGACTCCGGAGAACAGGCGAACGAGTTGATTCGGGATGCGATCCGGCTGCTCAAGGGAATGCCCAACTACACGACGGACATTTTGCCGGCGCTGCGTTCGTTGACCGTGGATGCGCAGAATCGCGTCGTGGCGTGCAATGTGTTTTATGCGGGCGACAACGGAGGTGTGTGGAGCAAGGGTTTGTGGCCGCATGCCTGGGTCCTTCAGCGCGTGGGTGCGCAGGAACTGTGGCCCGGGGGTGCGAAGGTGTGGTTTTACCAGGTCAGCAACATCGGCAACCGGTTGGAGCTGGGCACGTTTGTGCATGAGAACGGCCATCTCCTCTGCGGGTTTCCGGACTTGTACGATTATGATTACGACTCCAAGGGCGGCGCAGGTGTGTTTTGTCTGATGGGGTATGGGGCGTTTGACCTGAACCCCGTCCAGGTGTGTGCGTACTTGAAGCGGGCTGCAGGCTGGGCAACCGTGACGGAGTTGACGGCAAGTTCGGCGTTGCTGGCAACGGTGACAGCCATTCCGGGGCCGGAGTTCAACCATTTCTACCGTTACCGGAAGCCCGGGAGCTCGACCGAATACTTCCTGCTGGAGGCGCGTCATCGGTCGGGACGGGATGCGCGGTTACCTGCCTCGGGCGTGGCGATCTGGCACATTGACGAGCTCGGCGACCGGGACAACCAGAGCCGCACCCCCAACACGCGTCATCAGAATTTCGAGGTTACGCTGATTCAGGCGGACAATCGCTGGGACCTGCACCAGAATGTGAATGCCGGCGATGCCGAGGACCTTTATTACGCGGGCAATCGCGCCGCGGGGTATGCGAATGAATTCTCCGACCATACGGCGCCGGCGGCGCGATGGTGGGATGGAAGCCCGAGCGGCCTGCGCGTTCACTCGTTCAGTGCGCCCGGGCCGGTGATGGAATTTGTCGTAGGGAATCCCGACCTGGCCCCAAGGGTGGTCGAGGGGCCCCGGGACGTATATGCGCGGGAAGGGACGCAGGTTCGTTTTACCGTTCGGGCGGTCGGGATAGAGCCGCTCTATTACCAGTGGTACAGAGACGGTCGGAGCATTCCCGGCGCCACGCAGACCGAGTGGGTGATGGACCCGGTGCGGTTGACCGATGCCGGTTCGTACGCGGTGACGGTCTCGAACCGGTTCGGCTGGGTGACCTCGGATGAGGCGGTGTTGGTGGTGGTGCCGGGGATGAGCCTGGCGGAGGCGGTGGATGCGACCGCTTGGGAATGGCATTCGGATGGTGATTTTGAGTGGTTCGGACAGAGCCATGTTTCGTATGACGGTGTGGATGCGGCGGCCAGCGGGTACATCGGGCACAACCAGTCGTCGCGGCTTTGGACGGTGTTACCCGGCCCGGGGCTGCTGCGGTTTTACTGGAAGGTTTCCTCCGAGCCCGACCGGGATCGGCTGCAGTTGCGCGTTAACGGGATGGAGATTGCGGCGATCTCGGGCGAGGTGAGCTGGCGGGAGGAAAACCTATGGCTCAGACCCGGCTATCAGACCGTGGAGTGGGTCTATAGCAAGGACGGATCGGGCTCGATGGGGGAGGATCGCGGGTGGGTGGACCAGGTGATGTTTGTGTTGAACCCCATGGCCCCGGAGATCCGGACCCAGCCCGTCGGTCAAGCCGTCCTGCGGGGGCAACCAGTGACGCTGACGGTGGTGGCCGAGGGCACGCCACCGCTGCGGTACCAGTGGTATCGGAACGGGCAACCGGTGCCGGACGCGACCGGACCGGTGCTGGCATGGAGCGCGATGAATGATTCGTTGGCCGGTATCTGGCAGGTGGTGGTGACCAACGACTACGGGTCTGCGGTGACGGAGCCGGTGGAGCTGTCGATGACGTTGCTGGGTAGCAGTGGAGACAACACGTGGGGACAACTCCGGGCGCCTGCCACGGCCACGGACATTGTGTCGGTTGCGGCCGGGTTGTGGCACACGCTGGCGCTGCGCCGGGACGGCCGTGTGCTGGCCTGGGGCCACAATTTTCAAGGCCAATGCAACGTGCCGACGAATGTGGTGGGTGCGGTGGCCGTGGCTGCCGGGGGATACCATAGTCTGGCGGTGTTGCGCGACGGGACCGTGGTGGGGTGGGGCGGCAACGGGTCCGGGCAGGCCCGGCCGCCGGCCGGGCTGCGGGATGTGGTGGGCGTGGCTGCAGGCCACTGGCACAGCGTGGCGGTTACCGGGGACGGTCGTGTGGTGACGTGGGGAGATGGGAGTGCCGGCCAACTGCAGGTGCCCGCCGGGGTGCGGGACGTGATGGCGGTGGCGGCGGGCGCCCGGCACACTCTTGCATTGACGCGTGACGGACGTGTCCGGGCCTGGGGTGACAACCGGAATGCGGCGGGCATGTGGGTCGGCCAGGCAGTGGTACCTCCGGGTTTGTCGAACGTGGTGGCGATTGCGGCGGGCGCCTATCATAGTCTGGCGGTGACGCGGGATGGTCGGGTGATGGGTTGGGGTGACAACAGCCGGGGCCAAATTCAGATTCCCGACGGCTTGACTGGAGCGGTCTCGGTGTCGGCTGGTGCCGAGCATTCGCTGATCTTGCTGGCGGATGGTTCGGTGGTTGCTCTGGGAGGTAACGCGCGCGGACAGTGCGACCGGCCCTCAAACGAACCGGTGGCGTGGGTGTCGGCCGGTGGTTACCACAGCGTGTATTTGCTGGAGTCGCAGATGGAGCCGCGTCTGGTGCGGTATGGCATGAGGGGAGCAGGGTTCCGGCTGTGGGCGCAGGGTTGGCCGCGGGCACGGTATGTGCTGGAGCGGGCGGATCGCTTGGATTCGCCGGTGTGGGTGCCGGTGGAGGTTGTGCAAGGTCAGGCGGGCTTGGTCCGTGCGGAGGATCCGGGTCCGCTGCCGAGCGCAAGGTTCTACCGTGTACGGGAGCGGTAAGGGATTCAGACCGCACGAGTGGCATCTGCTTGAGCCGGAGTGGGTGGAGCGTCGTTTAACCCGGCCCGGCTTGCTGTACAAAAGGTCCGGGGAAGATTCCCGCCTCAAGTTTGCTCCGCGTTCGTCGTTCTCCGTGGCAGGCGCAAAAGTGGGCGCCGGCCGGTGTCCGCATGGTCATGTGCCTGCTGTTGTGGGGCCCGGGGTGTTGTGACGGGCTGGGCTGATCCGTGTTGGCGGCGGCTCAGGGTGGGGACCCGGGTCATGCAGGTTGTTGTTGGGTGAGACAGTGCAGTGTGCCGAGACCGAGGACGAGATCCACGGCGTGGATACCGACCACGGGGCGGTCGGGGAAGAGCTCGCCGAGGATTCCCAGGGCGAGGCGATCCTTCGGGTCGTTGAACGTGGGCACGAGGACTGCAGCATTGCCGATGTAAAAGTTGGCGTAGCTGGCGGGGAGTCGGTATCCGTCGAAGGTGATCGGGGCGGGCATGGGCAGTGCGATGACCTGGGGACGGGACCCGTCCTCAAGTCGGAGATCCGGCACGAGTTCCCAGTTCTCCTCCAGCCGCCGGTAATTGGGGTCGCGGGGGTTGGATTCGCGGACCATGACGATGGTGTTTCGGTTTACGAATCGGGCCAGGTCGTCCACGTGCCCGTGAGTGTCATCGCCCACGATCCCGCTTTTGAGCCACAGGACATTGCGGACGCCCAGGTGCGCTTGCAAAGCGGCTTCGTAGTCGCGGCGGCTGAAGCCGGGGTTACGGACCTGAATCTCGGGGTGGAGCAGGCATTCTTCGGTGGTCAGGAGGGAGCCGGATCCGTTGACATCGACGGCGCCGCCCTCAAGCACGAAGGGCCGGCCGTTCCAGAATGCTTCGAAGAGGGGCATACCGAGATGCCGGGCTGCTGCTTCCGGCACCTGGCGGTCCCGGCGCCAGTTGGGGTATTTGGCCCAACCGTTGAAGTGGAACTGGACGATGGCGCGGGGATGGGGGCGTTGGGAGCGGGTGACAAAAATGGGGCCGGAATCGCGGGTCCAACTTCTGTTGGTGGGGTGATGGAAGAATAGGACCCGGGACAACGGGCAGCCAGCACGGTGCAGATATTGTCGGGCGCGGGCTTCTTCAGCGGCGTTTCGCACCATGAGATGGATGCGTTCGCCGGGGACAAGTTTGCGAACAATTTCAGTGTAGACCCACCGGATGGTGTCGAGTTTGCCCGGCCAATCGGACGCGAGGTGGGGCCAGGCCAGCCAGGTGGCCTCGTGGGGCGCCCATTCCGGCGGCATGCTGTAACCCAGCGCCGCCGGGGTGCGGTCGGAGTGTCGGATGTCGTGTTGCTGCTTTCCGCCCATGACGGCGGGCAAGATAGTTGGCCCGGCGCGAAAGTCGATCCGCAGGTGCGACAGGGTTGTGTGGCAATGGGGCGGGACTTTGGGGCTGGCGTTCGTGGGGGCCGTGGACCCTGCCCCGGCTGGCGGTGGACGCCCGGGGCAGGTCGAACCCTGTTCCACCGTGTGGCGCGGTACCTCCCCTGCCGGGTCGGTCGGCCCGCACCGGGAAGATTTGACGCTGGAAGGAATTAACCGGATGCTGAGGACATGCGTGACGCAAGACTTGCCCAGCTTGGAACGGCCTGCTTATTGAGCGGGCTTTGCATGATCACATCCATCCAGGCACAGCCTACGCGTGGCCCCGGCGGTGAAGTTCGGGAACCGTTTGTGGCGCGGACCCTTCCGAAAGACGACGCGGAAAAGCGGATCCTGTCGGTGATTGAGGAGGTGGGCCGTACACAACGCCGTGGCAACATGATCGTTCCGGAGCAGGATGGTCGGATCCTGCGGGTGTTGGCGGAATCGATCGGTGCCCGGCATGTGGTGGAACTGGGGACCTCGGTGGGGTATTCCGGCTTGTGGTTTTGCCTGGCCCTGGAACGGACGGATGGGCGGCTGACGACCTTTGAGATTGACGAACGGCGTGCGGCGCAGGCCCGGGAGAACTTCCGTCGGGCCGGCGTGGCCGAGAGGGTAACGATCGTTCTGGGAGACGCCCACGAAACGGTCCGGCAGGTGAAGGATCCGGTTGACATGGTGTTCCTGGACGCGGACAAGGAGGGGTACCTGGATTATTTGCAGAAGTTGCTGCCGCTGGTGCGGCCCGGCGGGTTGATCGTGGCCCACAACATCACGCCAGGGATGGCGGACCCGAGGTACATCGAGGCGATCACCAATAATCCGGCTCTCGAAACGATCTTTCTCAACCTGCATGCGTCCGGGATCAGCGTGAGCTTGAAGAAGCGGTGAGAGGGGTCGGGTTTGTGTCCCCGTGCCCGGTGATCGCGCTTTCCGGGTGTCGGCGGGTGGCCTCCCGCGGATGAGCCCCGGGATCCGGTTGGGGTCGGTGGGGCGGCGCCTTGTGGAAAAGGTGTTTGGACGGAGAGAACTTTGAGACCATCGCCGGCGGAGATGGACGCCGGCCCGTGTGCCCATGACCACACCTGACCAACCCCGACGCGTTCTGAGTCTGCTGGATTCGACCTGCCTGATCCTGGGGATCATCATCGGGACGGGGATTTATCAAATGGCCCCGACCATAGCCGGTGGGGCCGGGGGACCGGCCGGCTTGTTTGGACTCTGGGTATTGGGGGGTCTGCTGTCGCTGTGCGGGGCCCTGTGCTATGCGGAGCTGGCCACGGCATATCCACGCGAGGGCGGGGATTACGTGTATCTGGGGCGGGCTTATGGCAGTTGGGCCGGCTTTTTGTTTGGTTGGGCGCAACTGGTGGTGGTGCGGCCGGGCGACATCGCGGTGATGGCCTTCGCGTTCGCGCTTTATGCAGGGCCCATTTTCGATCCCTGGTGGGTGGCGCTGGGCGGAACACCCGGCAGCGCGCACAAGATTTACGCCGCCGCCGCCGTGGTCGCCCTGACCGTGATCAACGTGATCGGCGTGCAGGCGGGCAAATGGACACAGAACGTCCTGACACTGACGAAGGCCGCGGGTCTGCTGGCCATTGGATGTGCTGCGTGGGTGGGCGGGCCGGCTGGCCCGGAAGCGGATCCGGGACCGATGCCGGATGGGTTGCCCTGGACGCTCGCACTGATCTTTGTGTTGTTCACGTTTGGAGGGTGGAACGAGATGGCGTATGTGGCTGCCGAGGTTAAGGATCCGCAGCGCAACATTGTCCGGGCCATGGTGCTTGGGATGGCCGCGGTGACGGGGTTGTATCTGCTGGTCAATGCCGCGTTTGTCCATGCCCTGGGATATGAAGGGTTGGTGAGGTCCGAAGCGGTGGCTGTGGATGTGGTGCGGCGGGTCTGGCCGGAGCAGGCGGTGACGCTGGTGAGCGCGCTGATTTGCATATCCGCCCTGGGCGCAGTGAACGGGCTGGTCCTGACCGGTGCCCGGATCACGTACGCCATGGGCAGGGATTACCCCTGGTTTCAATGGTTGGGAAGGTGGGATGCCCGTCGCAATGCCCCGGCGGCAGCCTTGTGGGTTCAGGGTGGGCTGGCGTTGGGTCTGATTCTGGTTTTGGGTGATTTTGTGCGCACCGTCGTGTACACGTCTGCGGCGGTGTACACATTTTACATGGCGACCACCCTGGCGGTGTGGGTGTTGCGGCGGAAGGAACCCGAGATGGAGCGACCGTACCGGACGTGGGGGTACCCGGTGACGCCATGGTTGTTTGCCGGGGTGTGTGGCTGGTTGATTTACAGTGCGGTGGCGTATCGGCCGTGGCTGGCAGCGGGCTCGGCGGTGCTGATCTTGCTGGGCCTGCCCCTGTGGTGGTGGCAGCAAAAGAAAATGCGGAGCCGGTCTCAGCCGGCCGGGGCATCGGGCTAGAGGGACGGCTCCTGTGGCGGTAGTCCCCACCACGTTTGCCAGGGTTCGAGCCTCAAAGTTCCGTTCACCTCCCTGTTCGGGATCGAACTGCCGGTGGTGGCATCGTGCCAGGTCAGCTCACAACCCCGGACCGGGCCCGGGACGGCATACACCGCGGCATCGCCGGACAGGTTGTGAATGCAAAGGACACTTTGCCCGGAGTGGGGATCCTGCCGCTCAATGACGAACAGGCGCGGGTCGGATTCGTGAACGATCTGGGGCGCGGCCGGGGCAAAAGCCGGATGCGACCTCCGCAGGGCCAGCCAGCGGCGCAGGGCGGTGTGGACTTGCGCACGCAGAGAGGATGGATCGGCCAACTCGGTCTCCAATCGGCTCAGACCGAGTTTTTCCCGGTTGATGCGGCGGTAAATGCCCGTCGCGAGGGCGGCCGCCCGATCCCCGCGGGATCCGAACAGAGAGTGAAAATAGAGCGCGGGCATGCCGGGCAGACTCAGGGCGATGGCATGGGCGGTGGCGAACTTGCGGGCAACGATTCCCGGCGGCTCGGCGGCCTCCGGGGGGCTGAGGGCGTCCAGATAGTTGATGTTCAGTTCGTACGGTGCCCGCGATCCATCGGGCAGGGCTTTTTCCGATACGAATCCGCCGGCTGCCCGGGTATGCCGCACCAGGGCTTCGATGTGGTGGTCCTGCAGAATACCGCGGACGGGGTTGAGTCCGATCCCGTCGTGGGAGGCGAGGTAGTTGAGAAAGGCCGTGTGGGGTGAAGGCGTGCGGAGTTGGGCGGCCCACCGGGTCAGCTCCCGGGCCTGGCCGGTGAGGAAACTGTGCAGGACCAATGGTGGCAGGGCGAAGTTGTAGACGAGGTGGGCTTCGTTGGTTCCGTCGCCAAAGTAGGAGACGTTTTCGGCGTGGGGCACGTTGGTTTCGGTGACGAGTCGGACATCGGGAGTTACGTGGTCGAGAATGGTTCGCATGAGCTGTACGATCCGGTGCGTCTGCGGCAGGTGGAGGCAGGTGGTGCCGATCTCTTTCCACAGGAAGGCCACGGCATCGAGCCGGATAAAGCGGGCGCCGTGGCGGACGTACTCCAAGAGGATCTCCAGCATGGTTCGCAGCACGGCGGGGTTGCGGTAGTTGAGGTCCACCTGGTCGGCGCTGAATGTGGTCCAGACCTTTCGCGGGCCGGCGACGCCGGGGAATTCGTTCAGCAGGGGTGTGGTCCGCGGGCGGATGACCCTGGAGAGGTCGGGGCTTCCCTCCACGGTGATGTAGAAGTCGCGGTATTGGGGGTCGTCCTGGAGGAACCGTTGAAACCATGGACATTGCGAGGAGGTATGGTTGCAGACCAGATCCAGCATCAAGTCGAACCGGCTGCCGAGGCGCTCGATGTCCTGCCAGGAACCGTACCGGGGGTCCACGGCGCGGTAATCGACCACGGCGAACCCATCATCGGAGGTCCATGGGTAGAAGGGGAGGATGTGGACTGCACGGACGTCGGATGCAGCGTGGCGCTGCAGGAAGCTTCCCAACACCTGCAGGGGCGGTTGTTCGGGATCGAGCACCTGGTCGGCGTAGGTGATCAGCATCACGTCGCCGTTGGTCAGGGGCCGGTACGGGCGGGGCGGCAGGTGGTGTCGTGTTTGCTCCACCATTTGGACGAGCGCGGGGGCCAGGTACCGGGCGGGTTGGATGCCATAGAGGCAGGAGAGGTGTTCCGTGATGCGTTGTTCGAGGGTCATGACGGGAGGGGTATAGATCAGGACGGGGCCGGAGGCAAGCGTACAGCCCGGAGGGGGTTGAGTGGGGTCGGGCGGCCGGGCGGCAGAGGGTGGCGCCCGGCACTGCCGGGGCGGGTGGGGGCCGGGGGTTCGCATTTGACGGTGTGCCGGGCATCTCGTAGCGTTGGCATTGCCTGACATCATTCACCGGGCAACCATGATTGGCTTTCTCCTTAAAAAACTGATCGGTTCGAAGAATGACCGCGAGATCCGGCGGCTGCGGCCGCTGGTGGCCAAGATCAACGAGATCGAGGCCGGGCTGAGTTCGCTGTCGGACGACGACCTGCGCCGGAAGACGGCGGAATGGAAGGCGCGGCTGTCGGCCATCAAGGACAATGCCGAGCTGGCGGCGGCGCTGGACGCGCTATTGCCGGAGGCGTACGCCGTGGTCAAGAACGTCTGCCGGCGACTGACCGAACGCCGGGCGGAGGTGGTGGTGCGGGGTCACACCATCGTCTGGGATATGATCCCGTTTGACGTCCAGATCATCGGCGCCATCGCACTGCACCAGGGCAAGATCGCCGAGATGGCCACGGGTGAGGGCAAGACCCTGGTGGCGACCATGCCGGTGTACCTGAACGCCCTGACCGGCCGGGGAGTGCACGTGGTGACGGTGAATGATTACCTGGCGCAGCGCGACAGCGAGTGGATGGGGGCCATTTACAAGTTTCTGGGACTGACGGTGGGCTGCATTGTTCATGACCAGCCGCCGGCCGTCCGGCGCGAACAGTACTATTGCGACATCACCTATGGCACCAACGCCGAGTTTGGGTTTGACTACCTGCGGGATAACGGGATGGCGTTGCGCAAGGAGGACCAGGTCCAGCGCGGGCACTACTTCGCCATCATTGACGAGGTGGACTCCATCCTCATTGATGAGGCGCGGACGCCCCTGATCATCAGCGGACCGGCGGTTCGTACGTTTGACGACCTGTACGTGCGCTGGAAACCGGCGGTGGAATCGCTGGTCCGGGCCCAGCAACGATTGTGCGATCAGTTCCTGGAGGAGGCCCGAAAGCTGATCCGGCAGCTTCGTCCCGCGGACGGGCGGCGTCCGGAAAACGCCGAGGAGCTGGAGATGGAGATCGGGCTGCTGCTGTACCGGGTGAAGATGGGGCAGCCCAAATCCGAGGGACTGCTGCGGCTGTTGGAGGATCCCGAGAACCTCCGGTTGATGAACCGTGCCGAGCTGGAGTTGCACAAGGACCAAAAGAAAGCCGAGCTGTTCCGGCAGAAGGAGGAGCTGTACTTTGCCATTGACGAGAAGAGCCACGATGCGGACCTGACCGAGAAGGGCCGGATGTTTTTGAGTCCGAACGATCCGGATGCGTTCATGCTGCCGGACATCACCGTGGCCCTTCACGAGATCGAGTCGAATCCTGCTCTGGACGCCCGGGGACGTCTCGAGGCCAAGACCCGGTTGCAGCAGGAGTTCGAGGCCAAGGCGCAGAAGATCCACGCGATTTCCCAACTGTTGAAGGCCTATTGCCTGTACGAGCGGGACGTGGAGTACGTGGTGCAGGATGGCAAGGTGATCATCGTGGATGAACACACCGGCCGCCTGATGCCGGGGCGCCGGTGGAGTGACGGGTTGCATCAGGCGGTGGAGGCCAAGGAGGGCGTGGCGATCGAGCGGGAGACCCAGACCCTGGCCACGATCACCATCCAAAACTACTTCCGCATGTACCAGAAGCTGGCCGGCATGACCGGTACGGCGGAAACGGAGGCCCAGGAATTTTGGGACATTTACAAACTGGGCGTGTTGGTGGTGCCGACCAACAAACCGGTGCGACGGATCGACTACAACGATTCCGTGTACAAGACGAAGCGGGAAAAGTTCGCCGCGGTGCTGCGGGAGATCAAGGAGATCCATGCCCAGGGGCGCCCCATCCTGGTGGGCACCATCTCGGTCGAGGTCAGCGAAATGCTGAGCCGGATGCTGCGGAAGGAGGGGCTGGTCCATTCGGTGCTGAACGCTAAGTATCATCAGCAGGAGGCCGAGATCATTGCACGGGCCGGCCAGCGCGGCGCGATCACCATCGCCACCAACATGGCCGGCCGGGGGACCGATATCAAACTCGGGCCCGGCGTGGCCGAGCTGGGCGGTCTGCACGTGATCGGGACCGAGCGACACGAGGCACGGCGCATCGACCGTCAGCTGCGCGGCCGCTGCGCGCGCCAGGGGGATCCGGGCAGCTCGCACTTCTTCATCTCGCTGGAGGACGACCTGATGCGGTTGTTCGGCTCGGACCGCATCGTGAAGTACATGGAGCGCATGGGGTTGGAGGAAGGACAGGAACTGCAGCATCCGCTGCTGAACCGCTCCATCGAGCAGGCGCAGAGACGGGTGGAACAGCACAACTTCCAGATCCGCAAGCGCACGCTCGAGTACGACGACGTCATGAACCGGCAGCGGGAGGTCATTTACGGGTTTCGCAATGAGGTCCTGCATTCGGACAATGTCCGGGACCGGCTGCTGGAGATCATCGAGGAGGTGGTGGTACAGAAGGTGCAGCAGTACACCACCGACGACGAGGAGTTCGACCGCTGGAACGTCCGGGGTCTGACCGACTGGGTGAATCTGACCTTCCCGCTCGGGTTGTCGGAGGCGCAGGTGTTGGAGGTGGCGCGTCGGGGGGAGGAACTGCCGCCCCGGGAGTCGTTGTACGACGGTTTGAGTGCGGCGCAGTATGCCGTCGCCCGCTGGATTGTGGAGGCGGTGCACCGGGCTTATGAGCTCAAGGTCAGTTTCGAAGATCCGGAGCAACTGAAGGTCCTGGAGCGATACACGATCCTGAGTGCCGTGGACCGGCTGTGGCAGGAGCATCTCTACGAGATGGACAGCCTGCGATACAGCATTGGGCTGCGGGGCTACGGCCAGCGGGATCCGCTCATCGAGTACAAGGCCGAGGCCTACAAGTTGTTTGAGGACCTGATGACCAACATCAAGTCCGAGATCTGCCACAATGCCTTCCGGAGTGCCACGAGCCTGCTGGCCTTTGAGAACTTCCTGCAAAGCATCCCCAAACAGCTGTTGCACCAGAGCACCAGCGCTTTCGGGGGCGGGACCTCCCAGGGCACGAGCACTTCCGACAAGGCGAGCGAGGTGGTGCGCGAGGCGGCCTCGGCCGTGGAGAAGAGCCAGCCGATTCGGGTGGGCCCCAAAGTGGGCCGGAACGACCCGTGCCCCTGCGGCAGCGGGCGTAAGTACAAACACTGCTGCGGCCGGTGAGCCCGGCTCGGGCCCATGGAGCCGGTCCGGCCTCAGGGCCGCAGTTTGGCCTGACGCGCGTAGGCGACCAGTTCGGCGACGGTGGACATTCCCATTTTCCGCAGGAGCCGGCTGCGGTAGCGGTTGACGGTGGCGGTTCGAAGGCCCATGTGCCGGGCCATGTCGGCCGTGGTTTCACCCGCTGCCAGGCGGCAGAGAACCTCGAACTCGCGGTCGGTCAGCGTTTCATGGGGCGGGGCGGGGGCGGCGGGTTGTGAGGGTGCTTGCGGGCGGTGTTGCAGGGCGGGGCTCAGATAGATGTCACCGCGGTGGACGGTGCGAATGGCGTGAACCAGTTCGTCGGGGGCACTTTCCTTGTTGAGGTAACCGTTGGCTCCGGCGCGGATCAACCGGAGGGCAAATTGTTCCTCGGCGTGCATGCTGAGGATGAGAACCGGCAGCGAGGGACGTTGTTCCCGCACGATGCGCAGGACATCCAGACCCGTACGGCCGGGCAGGCTCAGGTCGAGGACCAGGACATCCCAGTCGGCCGCTGGCAGCCGGGCAATGGTTTCGTCGCTGGTGCCGGCTTCGCCGACGACGGCGATGTCGGTGGCTTCGGCCAGGATCTCCGTCAGACCGCGTCTGACCAGGGCATGATCGTCGACGATGAAGACCTTGATCATGGCCGGGGAACATCGGATTCCGGCTGGCACGGCACGCGTGCAAGGATGTGTGTGCCGTGTCCGGGCTGACTTTCGATGAGGAACTCTCCGCCCAGGGCGTGGACGCGTTCGCGCATGCCCAGGATGCCGAAGCAACCGGGGCGTTGCAGGGCTTCGCGGGACGCGCCGCGTCCGTTGTCGGTGACCGTCAGGCGCAGGGCGGATCCGTCGGTTTGCAGGGATAACTCCACCTGGGAGGCTTGTGCGTGGCGGGCCACGTTGGTCAACGCCTCCTGCGCGATGCGGAACAGGGCGGTGGCCACGCCCCGGTCGAGGTGGGGCAGGTGGGGGCCGAGCCGGACCTGGCAACGGATGCCGGTCCGGGTTTGGAACTGCTGGGCTTCCCATTCCAGGGCGGCGGCCAGGCCGAGCGTGTCGAGCAGGCCCGGTCGAAGTTCGCTGGAAATTCTGCGCACGGTCTGCACGCTCTGGTCCACCAGTTGCATCATCTCGCGCAGCTTGATCTCACAGGCCGGGTCCGGGATGGCGGCTGCCTTTCGGAGGAGGGCCGCGAGGTCCATCTTGAGTTTGGTGAGCATCTGGCCGAGCTCATCATGGATCTCGCGGGCGATCCGGGCACGTTCATCTTCGCGGCTTGTCTCCAGGTTGCGTGCCAGGGCACGGAGGCGCTGGCGCGACTCGCGCAGCATGTTCTGGTAGCGTTTGCGCTCGGTGATGTCGCGGAAGACGAGGACCGACCCGAATCTTCCGTGGACTTCATCCTGCAGGGGTGCCTCGGTAACTTCCACGGGCACGGTTTGATCGTTTCGGGTGAACAGAAGGATTTCGCGGGCCGGCGCGGGTCTGGCCGATGCGTGGCCTGCGGTTTGTTGGTCGAGGAACGAGGTGTCGGATTCCGGGCCGACCGAGCGGGCGCGGAACACGGTACTGAGGGGTTGGCCCCGGATCTCGGGGGTGGTCCAGCCGGTGAGGCGCTCGGCTGCGGGGTTCAGATAAAGAACTTCATCGGCCGGTCCGACCAGGATGACTCCGTCGGCGGCACAACGCACGGCGGCCGTGAGGGCTTGTTCGAGTCGGACCAGATGGCTTTCCCGCGCGTGTCGCTGCAGGGCCAGTTCCATGCAGGCCTTGAGCTCCTGCGGGTGAAAGGGTTTGAGCAGGTAACCGAAGGAACCGCTCCGATGCACCTCCTCCAGGGTTTGTTCGTCACTGCGGCCGGTGAGGAAGATGCTGGGGATGTCCAGTTCCTCCCGCAGGCGCCGGGCCAGATCGATGCCCTCGGTTCGCCCGTGCAGTTCGATGTCGAGAACGGCCAGATCCGGTCGGGTCTCGGCTGCGATGCGGAAGCCCTCGGCGGCCGAGTCGGTGATGCCGACCACGGCATAACCGAGTCGGCGGACTGCCGACGCCAGCAGTTGGGCCACCGGCGCCTCGTCCTCCACAATGAGCAGACGGCGTGGTTCCATGGGAAAGTCCGGCCTGCCAGGCAGGGCGGAACGTTGCCCCTCGTTTAGACGATTGGCCCCTGAACGCAAGCGAAAATGGTTACCGGCTTCGTGACGGGGTGGGGCATTGGATGGCCCGGGATGCTTACGTGAGTTGAGTGCGGTCACCCGGTTTGCGGGCGTACAGGCCCGTGCTGGTGCTTTCGGTTCATTCGGATGGAATGGATTGCCTGGCGTGCTCTGCAACGCCGTGGCGGCTGCGTCGGTGCTGATGTAGAAGGCGTCGGTCCGGGAGCGGGGACACGGTCGGTCTGGTGTGGATATTGGCCCGGTAAGGGTGTCAGAGTGCGTGGAAATGTTCCGGGTCCCTGGAGCCGGGACGGGTCAGGGGTGGGCGGGCGGTTGCGTTACGGGGCAGGACTTGGGACCGTTTCTCCGGGTTACGGAAGGGCCTTTGGTGGGGACTGTTGGCGCGGGCGATCCCGGGCTCTCAGCTGGCGACCGGAGTGGGGGTGGCGCCGTGGTCCCAAGACCTCGGGAACGGAGAAGTTCCAAGCCCGGATGGGTTGGAGCTGGGGCTGAATATGCGGTTGGACCCCTACCGCGCCGGGCGCGGGGGACCCGGAAGCGATTTTGGGCTTAACGTTTTCGAGCCCGTTTGACTTTGAGCTGGGCGGCGGTGCGGGCCAGGGTGGCCTGAACGAGGGCTACATCCTCGTCGCTGAGTTTCTCTTTGAGGCGCGCCTCGGCCCGCCGCCGCGCCTCCTCCACCCGGGCCTCGTCGATGCTGTCGGCCTCGATGGCCATGTCGGTGATGATGGTGACGTGGTCGCCGGTGATTTCGGCGAACCCCTCCCCCACGGCCATGTGCGTTTCCTCGGTCCCGCGTCGGATCACCAGTTCCCCGGGTTCGATCTGGGTCATCAGCGGGGTGTGCATGGGGAAAACGCCCAGTTCACCCTCCACGCCGGGCAGTGTGACCATGTCCACGTCGCCGGAGAAGACCTCGGCTTCGGGGGTTACAATGGTGAGACGGAGCGTGTGGGCCATGGGTGGCAATGCGGGACGTCAGGATTCCTGGAGCACCTCGTCAATGGTGCCTTTCATGTAAAAGTTGGCTTCGGGCACGTCGTCGTGTTTGCCCTCAAGGATTTCCTTGAATCCCCGGATGGTCTCCTCCAGCGGCACCTGGCGTCCGGGCCGGCCGGTGAACACCTCGGCCACGGAGAAGGGTTGGCTCAGGAACCGCTGGATTTTGCGGGCGCGGAACACGGTGAGTTTATCCTCGGGCGACAGTTCATCCATGCCGAGGATGGCGATGATGTCCTGGAGATCCTTGTACCGTTGGAGGACCCGCTGGACACCCCGGGCCACCTCGTAGTGTTCGCGTCCCACGATTTCGGGCGTGAGCGCTCGTGAGGTGGAAGCGAGGGGATCCACCGCCGGGTAGATGCCCAGCTCGGTGAGCGCCCGGTCCAGCACGATGGTGGCGTCCAGGTGGGTGAACGTGGTGGCGGGGGCGGGGTCGGTGATGTCGTCGGCCGGGACGTAAATGGCCTGGAAGGAGGTGATGGAGCCCTTCTTGGTGGAGGTGATCCGTTCCTGCAGGTCGCCCATCTCGGCCGCCAGGGTGGGTTGGTAACCCACGGCGCTGGGTGTGCGGCCCAGGAGGGCGGAGACCTCGGAGCCGGCCTGCGAGAAACGGAAGATATTGTCGATGAACAGGAGCACGTCCTGGTTGCGTTCGTCGCGGAAATACTCGGTGATGGCCAGGCCGGTCAGGGCCACGCGCAGACGCGCTCCGGGCGGCTCGTTCATCTGGCCGTATACGAGGGCGATCTTGGACTTGGAGGGTTCCTTGAGGTTGATGACGCCGGCCTCGATCATTTCGTTGTACAGGTCGTTGCCCTCGCGGGTGCGCTCGCCCACGCCTGCAAACACGGATACGCCGCCGTGGAGCTTGGCGATGTTGTTGATGAGCTCCATGATGACGACGGTCTTGCCCACGCCGGCCCCACCGAAGGCCCCCACCTTGCCACCTTTGAGGAATGGACAAATCAGGTCGATCACTTTGATGCCGGTGACGAGCAGTTGCGGCGATGTGGACTGCTCGGTCAGGGTGGGTGGTTTGCGGTGGATGGGGTAGCGTTTTTCGGCCTGGATCGGTCCGCGTTCATCCACCGGGTCGCCGGTGACATTCAGCACGCGGCCCAGCACGGCCTCGCCCACGGGCACGGTAATGGGGCCGCCGGTGTCGATGACCTCGTAGCCCCGTTTCATGCCGTCGGTGGACCCCATGCAGATGGTGCGCACCCAGTTGTCGCCCAGGTGCTGTTGCACCTCGAGCACGCGTTTGACCCGGCCCTCGCCGGGCACGTCGTATTCGATCGTGAGGGCGTTGTAGATGGCCGGGACTTGGTCGGGGAACTCGACGTCCACGACCGGACCGATGACCTGAACGACTCTGCCTTTGTTCATGACGTATCCGAATCAGGAAAGGGCCATTTGGGCGGTGGCGATTTCGAGCAGTTCCTTGGTGATGCCCGCCTGGCGCAGTTTGTTGTACTGCAGGGTGAGGTCCTTGACCAGTTGGTTGGCGTTTTCGGTGGCGTTTTTCATGGCCACCATGCGCGCGCTGTGTTCACTGGCCTTGGCCTCCAACAACACCTGGTAAATCCGGAAATTGAGGTAGTGGGGCAGCAGGGCGCCCAGGACCTTGTCGGGCGCGGGCTCAAACAGGAACTCCGTGGCGCCGCGCAACAGTTCCCCGCCAAGGTCGGCCCCGACGTGGTCGCTGGAAACAGCGCGAATTTCGCGCACCGGCAGAAGGGGATAGAGTTCCGGTCGCTGGACCAGGGTGGAGATGAAGTTCATGAACAGGACGTCCACCTGGTTGAAATCGCCCCGGAGGAAGCCGTCCTGAACGAAGCGGGAAATGGCCCGGGCCTCGGCGAACTGGGGCGTGTCTTTGTAGGAGAACTCGGCCAGCAGGGTTCTGCGGGCACGGGCCAGGAATTGGGCCGCCTTGCGGCCCGCCGCCACGAACACGGTTTCCTTGGGATCGAATTTGATCGCCTCGCGGAAGAGGGTGCTGTTCAGGGCGCCGCACAAACCCTTGTCCGTACTGACCAGGACCACGCAACGTCGGCCGCCGGGCCGCGCCTCCATCAGGGGGTGGGTGAAATCGGTGACCGTGGGCAACAGCTCGGCCAGGATCCGGTTCATGGCCGCGGCGTAGGGGCGCCCGGCCAGGGCGGCCTGCTGGGCCTTGCGCATCTTGGCCGCAGCCACCATTTGCATGGCCCGCGTGATTTGGGCCGTGCTTTTGACGGACCGGATGCGGCGGCGGATGTCGCGGAGACTGGGCATGGGGACGAGGGGAGTTCGGGTTTACCGCCAGGTCTGCTTGAACTCGGTGATCGCCTGTTTCAGCTCCGTCACCATGTCGTCGGTGAGGACCTTCTCTTTTCGAATCCGGGTCAGGAGATCGGCCTTGCGCGTGGTCAGGTAGTCCACCATCCGGGCCTGGAACTCCTTGATTCGCTCCACGGGTACATCGTCCATGAAGGCGTTTTGCACCGCCCACAGGACGGCCACCTGGATCTCGACGGGCACGGGCTTGTACTGCTCCTGCTTGAAGACCTCGACAATGCGTTTGCCGCGTTCGAGCTTGGCCTGGGTGACGGCGTCCAGGTCCGAACCGAACTGGGCAAACGCCGCCAGTTCACGGAACTGGGCCAGTTCACCCTTGATGCGGGCGGCCACCTGTTTCATGGCCTTGATTTGGGCGGCCGAACCGACCCGGGAGACGGACAGACCCACCGAAATGGCAGGTCGCACACCCTGATGGAAAAGGTCGGTTTCCAGGTAGATCTGCCCGTCGGTGATGGAGATGACGTTGGTGGGGATGTAGGCCGAGACGTCGCCGAGCTGCGTTTCGATGATGGGCAGGGCAGTCAGGGAGCCGTTCCCGTACTTTTCGTTCAACCGCGCGGCGCGCTCCAGCAGACGGCTGTGCAGGTAGAAGATGTCGCCGGGATAGGCCTCGCGGCCGGAGGGCCGTTTCAACACGAGCGATACCTGTCGGTAGGCCACCGCGTGTTTGGAGAGGTCGTCGTACACGATCAGGGCGTCCATGCCGTTGTCCATGAACCATTCGCCCATGGCGCATCCGGCGAAAGGAGCCAGGTACTGGTTGGTGGCCGCATCCGAGGCGGATGCCACAACCACGATGGTGTAGGGCATGGCCCCGTGTTCCTCCAGCACGCTGATGATCCGGGCGATGTTGGACTGCTTCTGCCCGATGGCCACGTAGATGCTGTAGAGCGGCCGGTAGGAGGTGTCGCCGGCTTCCTCGGCCTCGCGGTTCAATCGGGCGTTGTTGATGATCGTGTCGATGGCCAGTGTGGTCTTGCCGGTGGAACGGTCGCCGATGATCAGCTCCCGCTGGCCGCGGCCGATGGGGATCATGGCGTCAATGGCCATGATGCCGGTTTGCACCGGCTGGTTGACCGACCGGCGCTTGATGATCCCCGGAGCAATCTTTTCCACCGGGTAGAAGGTATCGGTTTGGATGGGGCCCTTGCCGTCGAGGGGACGGCCCAGGGCGTCCACCACCCGGCCCAGGAGGGCCTTGCCGACCGGTACCTGGAGCACCTTGCCGGTGGTCCGGACCTCGTGCCCTTCGCGGATGCTGGTGAAGTCACCCAGCAGGATGGCGCCCACTTCGGTTTCCTCGAGGTTGAGGGCCAGGCCCATCACCCCGTTACCGAAGTCGAGCATCTCATTGAGCATGGCGTCATCCAGTCCCTCGATCCGGACAACACCATCGCCGACCTCGCGGACAATGCCCACGTTTTGTCGGCGTGCCGCCGTTTTGGCTCCCGCGATTCGGGCCTCGATTTCCTGCAACAATTGGCTCATAAACCGTGGATCTCTTCTGCTACCGGCCGGCCGGTGTCCGGGGAGATCCTGAATCCCCCCGCCGGTCCGGCCCATGACCTTCATTCAAAACTTTCGGCCAGCTGCCGCAAGCGCCCCAGCACGGACGCATCGTACACATCGCTGCCCACACGCAACCGCAACCCCGCGATCAGCGCGGGATCCACTGCATATTGCCAGTACAGGCCCGGACCGTACCGGTGGCTGACCTGCTGTTGCAACCGTTGCCGCAGGTCGTCCGGCAGGGGAATGGCGCTTTCCACCCGCGCCGTCCGGCGTTGGAGGTCCAGTTTCACCAAACGCTGGAAATGGCTCAGCAGCCGCAGGTAACCGCGCGGTCGTTCCGCCAGTACCTGGTCAACGACCGCACGAACCCGTGCCTCGTCGACTCGCCCCTCCACCAAGCAGAGCCGGTAGAGGCGCTTGGCCTCGCGTCGGATCAACCGGTTACTGACCATTGCATTACCTCGCCGGGTACGGTTCCTTCAACTTCCGGTTCCATCCGGTTCAGGCGGCCACCTGACGAGTGGCTTCGTCGAGAATCCGGCGCTGATCTTCGGGCGTCAGTACCTTGCCGGTGACGGTGATGGTGGTCTGGACCACCAGCCGACCGATCTCGCGCTTGAGCTCGGCCAGCATGCGGGCGCGGTCCAGCTCCGCGGCCTCGCGGGCTTTGGCCAGGATTTGTTCCGCGGCGGCCACCGCCTTTTGGGCCTCCTGGGCCTGCAATCGGGCGGCGGCCTGCCGCGCCTCTTCGATCAGCTTCTGGGCCTGGGCCTGGGCCTCGGCCAGGATCTGCGTCCGTTGTCGCTCGGTGGCCTCCAGCTCGGCCCGGATCCGCTCGGCCTGGGCCATGCTTTCGGCGATCTTCTGCCGGCGCAGCTCCAGCATGCGCAGCACCGGCTGGTAGGCCCATTTCCACAGGACGAACAGGACGATGGCGAAGTTGATCGTTTGCGCGATCAACTTTGGCCATTGGATGCCCAGCGTCTGGAGGGTTTCGCCCATAAGCGCATCAGCGTGGCACGACGAAGTAGATCAGAATGGCCAGACCTTCCGCCAGCGCCATGCCGATGAGCGCCGTGGTGAAGACCTTGCCGAAGGCACCGGGGTTCCGGCCGATGGCTTCCGAGGCCTTGGCAGCGGCAATACCGACGCCCAGGGCCGCGCCCATGCCCACCAAGCCGATGGGCAGATTACCAGAGAGTTCTGCGAGCATCATGGTTTGTTCCAGGTTTCTCAGGTTTAGGGTTCGTGTTGGTGTTCACGGTCGTCCGCGCGTGGCACGGTCCCGACCGCCAAATCTCTAATGTTCAGCCCCGCCGCCGTGGCCCTCGTCCTCCACATGCGAGCACAGGGTGCCGATGAATGCGATGGACAGCAGGGTAAACACCAGCGCCTGCACCACCGCAACCAGCAATTCCAGAAAATAAAACGGCAGCGCCCCGATTCCCAGGGGCGAATGAGTCAGCATGATCGTCAACACGCTCTCGCCCCCGTAAATGTTGCCATAGAGACGCATGGCCAGAGCCACCGGCCGGATGCAGATCGAAATCACCTCGATCAGGCCGATGAAAAGGAAGATCAGCGACAGAGGAATCACGATCCAACCGCGCATGCCGCCCTTGACGCCGAAGATGTGCTTGATAAGGCCCACGGGACCGTTGTAGCGGATCGCCCACCATGTGCTCATGATGAAAAACACGGCGGCCATGGCCACGGTCATGTTCGCATCAGCCGTCGGTGGACGCAGCAGCGGCTTTTCCACGTGGTCCACCCCGAACGGTCCCGGTCCGGGTTGACCCCAACCGATGCTGCCCACGCCCGGTAACAGGCCCATCAGATTCGAGATCACGATGAACAGGAAAAACGTGGCCACCAGGGGAAAGGCCCAACGCGCCACTTTCGGTTCCAGCAGGCCCCTCGTGAGTTCCTCCAAACTCTCCACGGCCGTTTCCACCAGGTTCTGGACGCCGGTGGGGACCTCCTGCATCCGGCGTGTCCCCAGCCGGACAACCAGAAAGATCACCAGGGCGATCAACCACGTGTAGACCATGGAGTTGGTGACCGGCAGAGGTCCCAGGTGAAACAGAACCGGTGCATCCGGTGTCACCGGCGGGCCCGCCTCGGCGGCATGGCCGTGCCCGGCCGATCCGGCGGCCGCGGCCATCCCGGGCCAGGCCAAAACGCAAATCCACAACCAAAATGTTCGCATCAACCCCATGCTCCAGTCGCTAAAATCCCGGTGCGCGAACCGAGAAGGCAACGATTTGACTTTGCTCCGCTGCCGGTCGGCTTCTCAGCCGGACCGCAGAGCGGGTGCGAAGCTGGACGAACAGCAGAAATTTCTCAAGTCTTTTTCGCGGCCAACAAAAAATTTTTTGATGAACAGGGCACCCGGCACGTGGGGAGGGGCTGGCACCCGACGCCGGAGCCCGCCCCGGGTCGATCGGTACGCGCATGTCGTTCCCTGTGCGGTTTTTTAAGGCGGATTTCGAGCGGGTCGGTGGGAGTTGTCCAATGAAGGCGGTGCGGGCCTTGTTTGGGGCCGTCGCGGCCCGGGTTTGACCCTCCAAGGGGCATGCCTCATGTTGGATCCACATGGGCAACACGTTCGGCCATTTGTTTCGGGTGACGACCTGGGGTGAATCGCACGGCGGCGGTGTGGGAGCAGTGGTGGATGGCTGCCCGCCCCGATTGCCGTTGACCGAGGCGGATATCCAGTCGGAGCTGGACCGGCGACGGCCGGGTCAATCGTCCATCGTCTCACCGCGGAAGGAGGCGGACCGCGTGGAGATCCTGAGCGGGACGTTTGAGGGGTTGACGCTGGGCACGCCCATCTGTCTGTGGGTTCGGAACGTAGATGCCCGGCCGGAGGCGTATGAGGAAATGGCGCGGAAGTTTCGCCCGTCGCATGCGGATTACACGTACCAGGCCAAGTACGGCATCCGGAACTGGCAGGGCGGCGGCCGCAGCAGCGCGCGCGAAACGGTCGGGCGCGTGGCCGCCGGTGCCATTGCCCGCAAATGGCTGCGCCTCAGCCATGGCGTGGAGATCGTGGCCTGGGTGGCCCAGGTCCATGAAATTACCGGTCAAGTAGACCCGGAAAAGGTGACCCGCGAACAGGTGGACGCCACGCCGGTGCGGTGTCCCGACCTTGAAGCCGCCCGGCGCATGATCGAATTGATCGAAAAGGTGCGGTCCGAGGGCGACACGGTGGGGGGGATTGTTGAGTGCTGTGTGCGTGGGGTGCCGCCGGGTTGGGGTGAACCGGTGTTTGACCGGCTGGAGGCCGACCTGGCCAAGGCCATGCTGAGCCTGCCGGCTTCGAAGGGCTTCGAGATCGGGTCCGGATTTGCCTGTGTGCACATGACCGGCCGCCAGCACAATGATCCGTTCCGGATTCGTGACGGCCGTGTGGTCACGACCACCAACCATTCCGGCGGCATTCAAGGGGGAATTTCCAACGGCATGCCCATCCGGTTTCGCGTGGCCTTCAAACCCGTGGCCACCATCATGCATGAACAGGACACGGTGGACGTGGACCTGCAGGAAACCACGCTCAAGGGCCGGGGACGGCACGATCCCTGTGTGCTGCCGCGGGCGGTGCCCATCGTGGAGGCCATGACGGCGCTGGTTTTGGCCGATCACGCCCTGCGTCACCGTGCCCAGTGCGGGTAGGTGGTAAACGGCCATAACCCAGGGTTCCCGACCTCCGGCCCGGCCCGCACGGACGCTCATGCTCGCACCAACCGTTTCTGCAGCGGCTCCCTCTCATCCAAGCCCACACCCCGGCTGCGATGCGAGGAGATCGGCCGGTGCGGGCAACCACCGGGTTCCGCAGCCGAAGTGCCCCATAAACCCCCGGCCGCCGCGGGTGGGGTGTCACATTCCCGGGCCCGGTTCCAAGGCGCCGCGGGGCCCTGCCGGGCAGAGGGCCCGTCGGCTCGGAGCGGGATTCACCCATCCGGAACCCGGCCCGGCCCGCCGCGGGGAGTTGACTTGCTGGCATCCCGGGCCAGGTTGAAGGAAGGACCGCGAACCTTGACCAGGGGGTGCAGTCACCTATCATGCGTTGAGTTTTGCGATCGTGCGAGAAAACCAAAGGACGATTATGACCAACATTGAAAGCATCAAGGCTCGGGAGGTTTTGGATTCCCGCGGGAATCCGACGGTTGAGGTGGACGTGACCCTGGTGTGCGGCGCAACCGGGCGGGCCGCGGTGCCCTCGGGCGCCAGCACGGGCGAACATGAAGCCCTGGAACTGCGCGACGGCGACAAGAAACGGTACCTGGGCCGCGGCGTTCTCAAGGCGGTCGAGAACGTCAACAAGAAGATTGCCCCCGCCCTCGAAGGCGTGGATGCCCTGGACCAGCTGACGGTGGACCGGACCATGCTGGAGCTGGACGGGACCGAGACAAAGTCCAAGCTTGGAGCCAATGCCATCCTGGCGGTTTCCCTTGCCACCGCCAAAGCCGCCGCCGCCGCCCTGGGCCAACCCCTCTTCCGTTACCTGGGTGGTCCGAACGCCAAGGTCCTGCCCGTGCCCATGGCCAACGTCATCAACGGCGGTGCGCATTCGGATGCCCCGATTGACTTTCAGGAATTCATGATCATGCCGTTGGGGCGCCCCACGTTCAGCGAGGGACTGCGGGCCATCACCGAGACCTTCCATGCGCTCAAGGGCGTGCTGAAACAACGGGGTCTCAGCACGGCCGTGGGTGATGAGGGCGGATTTGCTCCCCGGTTGGAGAGTGTGGAGGACGCGCTGGAGGTCCTGGTGCAGGCCATCAAGGCAGCCGGCTACAAGCCCGGCAGGGACATTTACCTCGCCCTGGACGTGGCCGCCTCGGAGTTCTATGACGGCAAGGGCCGGTACACGTTCAAAAAGAGCACCAAGGAGACCGTCACCGGCGACGACCTGGTGAGCCTGTACGAGAAACTGGTGGCCAGGTACCCTATCGTCAGCATCGAGGACGGCTGCGCCGAAAACGATTGGGAGACCTGGAAGAAGCTGACGCAGCGGTTGGGCAACCGTGTCCAGCTGGTCGGCGACGACCTCTTTGTGACCAACGTGAAGTTCCTCCGCAAGGGCGTTGAGAACGGAGTGGCCAACTCGGTGTTGGTGAAGGTCAATCAAATTGGTTCCCTCACCGAAACGCTCGACTGTGTGGAGCTGGCCAAGACCCACGCCTACACGGCGGTCATCAGCCACCGGTCGGGCGAGACCGAAGACGCCACCATCGCGGACATTGCTGTGGCGACGAACTGTGGCCAGATCAAGACCGGCTCGCTGAGTCGCTCGGATCGCCTGGCCAAGTACAACCAGTTGCTGCGGATCGAAGAAACCTTGGGTCGCAACGCCGTCTACGCCGGGACCAGCGCACTCCCGCGCGGGGCTTGAGGCGGCAGCCGGGCAGCAGTCCGGGTGATTTCAAGGTTGGGGGCGCCTGCTGGACTTCCTCCGGCAGGCGTCCTACTTTTCGCCCCACGGGTCACGGCTGCGAAGGAGCGGCCCAACCGTTGACATGAATCCAGACGTCCCGAAGGGCAAGGGAGAGGGAAGTCCGGCCTCCCACGGCTCTGCCCTGCCAGCGCTTGCGCCCGAAGAGCGGCGCTGGCTGGTGGCGGCCCTGGGGTTTGCTCTTCTTACGGATCTGGCCCACCTGCTCACCTGGCCCTTGCTGCCCGTGGACGAGACCCGGTACCTGTCCGTGGCCTGGGAGATGTGGCTGCGCCACGAGTGGCTCGTGCCCCACCTGAACGGAGCCTTGTATACGGACAAACCGCCGCTGCTGTTCTGGCTCGTGCACCTGGGGTGGGCCGTCGCCGGCGTTAACGATGTCTGGCCGCGAATGATTTCCGGTCTGGCCGCATGCGCGGCCCTCTGGCTGACGGCACGACTCGGCCGCGCGCTCTGGCCGCAACAGGCCCCCGCCAGTGCGGGCGCTTGGATCCTAGCCACGTGCGGTTTGTGGTTTGTGTGGACCGGCCTGGTCATGTTCGACCTCCTGTTGACCGTATTTGTGCTGCTGGGCTGGAATGCCCTGGTCGTTCCGCCCCTCGGCCGCGGTCGGTGGTTCTGGTGGACCATGGCTGTCGCCGGCGGGATGCTAACGAAAGGGCCGGTGGTATTGTTGTTTCTCCTGCCGCCGGCGGTGCTGGTCCGGTGGTGGGATCCGGTGCAGCAGGGCCTCTCTTGGCACTTACGATGGTTGGCCGCCACTGTGGCGGGCCTGGCGCTCGTGTTGTTGTGGTTTGTCCCTGCGATACTCCATGCGGGGTGGGATTACGGGCGGGCCATAGGACTGGACCAGACGGCCGGGCGGGTGGTCCGGAGCTACGCCCACCGGCGCCCGATCGGTTGGTACGTGCCGTTGATTCCATTGTTGACCCTGCCGTGGAGCCTTTGGTTGCCCGCTTACCGGAGGGCTGAAGGGACCGGCGCCGGTGCACCGGACCCCGGGTTGCGGTTTCTCTACACGGCGACGATCCCGGCGTTCGTGCTCCTGAACTGCATCAGCGGCAAGCAAGTTCACTATCTGTTGCCCCTGTTTCCCGCGCTGGCGCTCATATTTGCCCGGCGGGCCCAACAGGTGGGTCTGAGGTTGTCCCGGGCCTGGCCGTGGGCTTGGACGGTACTGTTCCTTTTGCCGTTGGCGGCATGGTGGGCTTTCCAAGCGGTGCCCCTTTGGCAGCCCTGGAGGGATTGGGCGGCCGGCGTGCCATGGTGGAGCCCGGCCGCGGCCGCGGGCATTGGTTGCGCGCTGGGCTTCCTTTCTCGGGCGCGCCCGGGACCGGGGATCCAACACTGGGCCCTGGGGGCCGGGCTGGGCCTGGGGCTGCTGTGCATGGGTGCCGGTCTCACTTTGCGAGAGCATTTTGAGTTGGGGCCCCTGGCCCGCGAAGTTCAGAGTCTCCAGCAGAAAAACCTCCCGGTGGCATGGGTTGGTCGATACCAGGGCGAACTCGGCTTTCTCGGACGACTTCGCCAGCCTCTGACCACGCTCCGGCCCGACGAGGTCAGCGATTGGGCACGAACGCATCCGGACGGGCTCTTCCTCGTACCATTCAGGGTCAAGTCGGGCCGGGCGGTGCCGGGACACGTGGGCGGGTACCGGGTGGGTGAGCGGATTGTGGAGCTCAGACGGGCAAACGAGCTGGTGGGCGAGCAACTGAAGTCGGGTGCGTGAGGGTTGGTCGGGCCGAGGGCGCACAGCGGTGTGAGCCTTACAGGGACAGCAGGTGTTGCGTGCGGCATTGCCGGGGATGCTGTTCCGGCTCTGGGTCGGACGGCTGGCTTGCTTCCCCGAGGCTAATTGGGCGGTTTGGCTCTCCTTGCGAGTTTCCGGCCGTGGCGGGCGGGGCCCACCGAATATCGGAGTCCGGGGGTCGCTCGGTTTCGTCTCCCGGGATGAGGGTTGGATGGACCATGTCTCGACGGATCGCGTGCAGGGACCGCACTTGAGCAGGTTGGGGACGGGGTTAGGGTTTGCCATGAACAAGGCCGAGAAGTGAAAGGTTGTGCAAAAGCGCAAATCGCCAGGCGCGGGCCGGAATCGAGCCGGGACCAAGGAGAGCAGCTACAAGGACGAGGCTGAGCGCCCGGGCAAATTCAGGAGAGGGTCCTCAACGCCCGAGGAACTGGAAAAGAGGGTTCCGAAGTTGGCGGGTCATCTTCCCCCGTTCGCTGTAAATGATGTTCTGGACCGGTGATCTGCCGGTTGGCGTCCCGGGCTACTCTCGCGGTCCAAGGGCGACGGTGCGGGGCAGAACGGAAAGGGCGGAGGTACCCCCAAACGCTCAGCTCCATCTTTCCGACTGTGATTCCTGAAAGAAACCGGACCGGGACAGCGCATTTGGGCCTGCGAAGCGGCCTTCGATTAGGAGGGTTACACTCTTCCTCAAGCTGGGGCGTTGTGTGACGGCCAGAGGGACCCGGCGGGCCGGCCGCGCCGGTTGCACTTGCAGCTATCTGGACGCTGCGGTGTGTCCCTGAACCCGCGTCAACACAGCGGACCGCCGCATTTACCGAGCCGTAGACCCTTGGAAAGGCGGGTTCTCCAAAACCGCTGACGGGCTCTGCCACAACGGTTCCGCCCCCTCAGACTGCATCTCCGACCGCATCGTGGTCCCGGGCATTTGCCAGCCATTTGGGCTGCACGGATGCCGAATGCTCCTGGCCGTTTTTCTCCCAGTTTCATGCAGAACGGGTCAAAAAACCGGATTGGCTTGGCCGCGCGTCTTTATTCGTGCCGCTGCGGTTGTGGCAGGGGGTCGAGCAACCGGTCCGGATCGAGCGGCTTGGCACCAACGACTGGGCCGATCTGAGCGCCACCGGTACAAACGCAGAGCTCATCGTCCAGCATGCGGTTGTCACCGGCGGCCAGACCATCGTGCGCAACGGAGCCCGCGGCCGGTTCGAGTTCGTTACATTCCGCGATTTCCCCGCCGGCACTGGTACGACTCCCATCCTTCTGAGTGACCGGGCCGAATCCATCCGTGTCCGTGCCTGTGTGTTCACAAACTATTACGAGACCCTGTTCCGACACGGCGTCATCGTGGTGGAGGATTCCCTGTTCGAAGGCATTCGCGGCGATGGCATTGACTTTGATGGTGCCATGCCGGGTTCCGTGATTCGACGCTGCACGTTACGGCACGGCGCAGCGAGTAACGTGGACGGCGTGGACCTTGGCAGCAATTCCGCCGGGGTCACGGTGGAGGATTGTTGGATTCACGATTTCCCCTTCGACAAGGGTGTCTCCATCGGAGAGTCGTCCACGAACATTGTCGTACGCGGCTGCGTGATCTATGACGTGGACAGCGGCGTGGCGGTCAAGGATTCCTCGGTGGCCATCCTTGTGCAAAACACGGTAACCCGTTGCCATCACGGCTTCCACCTCTATGAAAAAGTCGCCGGTCAGGGCGGAGGCCACGTCCTTGCATGGAACAACCTGTTGTGGGGCAACACGTCGGCGATCACCCTGGACGCGCTCTCCACCATTGTCCTGCATCACTCGAACACCGATGGCCCCTCGCCATGGCCGGGTGAGGGCAACCTCAACCTGGACCCACAGTTCCGAGATCCCGCCAGGGACGATTTCCGCCCCGACGCCGCCTCGCCGCTGACCCTTGCGGGCACCAACGGAACGCCGCTGGGTGCCCTGGGGGCCGTGGGTTCCTTCCTGGTCGACACCGACTCGGACGGCGTGCCGGATCCGTGGGAATGGGTCTGGGGCTTGGACCCGCGCGACCCGTCGGATGGGGCATCCGATCCCGATGGCGACGGTATGTCCACGAGCGCGGAGTTTCTGGCAGGGACCGACCCGTTCGATGCCGGCAGCCGCTTTGAGATCCGAATCCTGGCCTCCGCCGGATTGCCGGTCCTGGCCTTTTCCGCGGTTCCGGATCGCCTTTACACGCTCGAATGGCAACCCCTGGGCACCGCATCCGGGTCGCCACTGTGGAATGTGGATTCGACCCACGCCGTGGCAGAGGCAGGTGCGATTGTCGTGCCGGTTGAGACAACATCCGGGCCGGGTCGGTTGTACCGCGTGGCTGTCCGACCCGTGTGGTGACCGGCGCCGCCCCGGGTTGTGCGACCCGGTCGAACAGCTCGGCTACAGGTCGGGATTGACGCTCCAGCCTGGCAACAGAAAGCAGGAGGGGCGTTTGTCGTACTGTCAGTCGCATCCTTCCTGGCGATGGATCACGGTGGATAACTCCCTGCCCGGTGTGCCTGCGACATGCCGCGAGTCGCGCCGACCCCACAAGGGGCCAGCGTCTGTTCATGACTGTCACAATGGACGAGTCGAGCTGAGGGGTTTCGGTGCGGGGGCGGGAGATCCCCAGGTTTTGCCAAGGATGCGGCCAGGAAGCTGTTCTTTAATGGGTCGAAGTGCTTACAGACCGGGAGAGTCATTTCGTCTCAGCCGGGCAGGTGGGCAGGTTGCCCTGAGCCGGTCTGAAGTGAACCAACCGACGGCGCCCGGCAGATAAAGGCTACTGCGGGTGGGCGCACGAGCCGTACAGCCCTGGGCGAAAAAGCACCTGTTTTGCGGCGTGCGTAGGTGTCGCGGAGTTTTCCTCGGGACAGCGGTGCGGGTGGCGCAGGATCAGGAGTTTGGGTTGGCGTTAGGGTCCGGTGTCCAGATGACGCGGTTTTGTGGGAGGATGGCACGGCCCTTGTTGGGGTTGCCAGGGGTCGTTTCAACGACGTGAGGCCCCTTCAGAGATTCGACATGGGCGTCGGCGAAGACCAGGTTGCCCATCCCTTGATGTCGAGCGACGAACCGCGAGGCGTAGCTGGCCGGTTGACCGAGGTTGGAATCCGGCTGGGCGGGATCCACCTTGGGCTCGGGCGGCAGGCGATTCTCGAGGAACACAACGGTTTGGGAGGGCCTGAGGATGGAGGAGACGCGCACGGGGGCCGTGCCGGAACGAAGCTTGGAGTTCATGGCCAGTGCGAAGAGCACGTTGGGTAGGGACTCCGGTCGATCCGGGAACCGGGTCGTCTTGCAATGGAAGAGGGACCCCTTGTCATAGAAGCTGTCCCGTTCTCTTACGAAGTCTCGGACCCCGGCCTGCCCCAGGGTTGCTGGAAGGGCATTGTACCAAACGTCCCGGGCTGCGGGATCCGCAACCTGCGCCCAGTTGTTGAGGGAGGAACTGGCCCCATAAGCTTCGCGGGGCAGCTGATCCTCCTGATCCTGCGTGTACAAGGTGAGTGCCAGCGCCCATTGACGGAGTTTGTTCATGCAGGACACACGCTCGGCTCTTTGTTTGGCCCGGCCCAGGACCGGGAGCAGCAACCCGGCAAGGATGCCGGTGATGGCGATGACGACCAGCAGTTCCAGCAGGGTGAAGCCGCGGGGTGGATGGTGTGTGACTCGGCTTTTTGGGTTCATGGTACCTCTGGATTTACGGCTCGGGATACGGCAAGACGACACCGATGCGGAAGAATGCCGCATCCTCGGAAAGGGGGACGTGCAGGATGGCGGGCGTGTTGGTGGCCTGGAATTGCGCAAGGACCCGCCAGGACAGGGGGAATGCCCTGAGTTGGAGGGTCTCCTCGATGCGGTAGGTACGGCCGGGAACGGCACTCCATTGGAGCACGCCGAGGCCAGCGGCGATGTCAAGATGCAATGCCGGCACGTCAACGACCCGACCCGGTGATCCGACGTCACCCAGCGTGGACAATATCGCACCATCGACGCCGAGCTGTGCGGTAGTGGTGAGGAGGCCGCCAAAGGGGTACTGTGGCTCGGGATGATCGGGATCGTAAACGAAGGTTCTTCTGACCTCGGTGGGGGAGGCACCAAACGTTACGCCGCAGAGGAAATCTGAGTCTTCGGTGGCGGCTGCGTTCCACAGGTACACAGCATCGCCGCTGCTGCTCAGCCCGAGTCCGGGGCCTTGATACACGATAATCGGCGTGGAACCAGGTACCTGGTCGCCCCACCAGGCCCGGAAGGCTTCGGGTGTCATGGGCCGCGATGCTGTGGACTCAACGAACACGATGGACTGCCCCGGATGGATGACCACGTCCTGGGTGATGACAAAGGCTGCAGCGAGCGATCGTGAATCATCGTCGAATCGGTATCCCTGCAGGAAAATGGGCCGGCTGTCGAAGCTGGTGAGTTCCCACCAGTCTTGTTGAACGGCGGAACCGGTTGGATGGACCTCGG
This sequence comes from Limisphaera ngatamarikiensis, assembly GCF_011044775.1. Taxonomy (NCBI): domain Bacteria; kingdom Pseudomonadati; phylum Verrucomicrobiota; class Verrucomicrobiia; order Limisphaerales; family Limisphaeraceae; genus Limisphaera; species Limisphaera ngatamarikiensis. The sequence goes on from NZ_JAAKYA010000012.1 coordinate 63,200, forward strand.
TGATCAGCAGCCGCGGCCGGTTGGTCACGATCAGCGTGACAGTGGCCGAGCTAACGCCGGCGATGTTGGAGGCGAGCAGGGTGTAGTTGCCCGCATGGTCGCGCGTCAGGCTGGGGAGGATCAGTTCAGGAGTTGTCGCTTCGGGCAGGGCCGTGCCGTCTTTGAACCACTGGAGGAAGGGTGGGGGATTCGCCTGTAGGGCAGCTTGAAACCTGACGGTTTGGCCCGGGTAAGCCTCCAAGGTCCGCGGTAGAAGAGTCAAAGTCGGCGGTACGGGTTGTTCGATCACCGAGACGGTTGCGGTCCGGGTGGTGAGGGATTGGAGCCCATTTTGCAGCACTGCATGATAGTTGCCGACGTCGTCGGGCGAGGTGGACTCAAATCTAAGGGTTGAGCTGGTGGCTCCGGCCACGGGAACGCCGTTGCGGTACCATTGGTATCGGGGCCGGGGCAGACCGACGGCTTTCACCGTCAGCTCCGCGGACAAACCCGCCACCGCGACCAGATTTGTGGGATGGGCTATGATCTCCAATGCAACCGGCCCGGCGTGTTCGCCCGGGGATCCCATGTCATCGGAGAGAGCAGCCTTTCTGACGCCCGGGAGTCCGGGCTCGCTGATGCGGCCGAACGAACCGGTTGCGGTATCGTAGGTGAAGGTTCGCCCCGGTGCTGCCGCACCAAAGTCGACACGATCCATGTAATCTTCGTCGCCAACAGCCGTGGGTGACCAGAGGATCACGCTGTCTCCGGCGCTGCTGAGGCCATTCCCGGTGTAGAACACGACCTTTTGGGTGTCAGGTAACCCCCACCATGCGCGAAATGCTTCGGGTGTGGATACCTCGGGGACGTTGTCCTGGACGAAGAGGATGGTTTCCCCGGGCCCAATGACGAGGCCCTCAAAGGGGTTTGGATCAGCCGCAGCCCATCCTCCGCTGTTGTCATTCCACCGAAACCCCGTGAGATCGATCGGCTCGGATCCAAAGTTGGTCAGTTCCCAAAAGTCTGGTCCTTGCAAAGCGCCGAGTTGATTGTTGGTGGAGGCGGAGCTCATGACCTCCGTGATGGCAAGTTGGGCGCCAGCCGGGGGTGCGGCAAAGCATACCAGTATTGCGGTCCCAATGATTGCCCATCCCGGGCCGAAACGTGCGTGTTTCATCGCCCAAGTCTGGCGGATTTGAGGTGACAAATGCGTGTCGTGGGCGTCACGGGACCGTTAAAAGGTGGCTGTATCCGGGGCGCGACCCGGGTTTGGTTGACGGGGGCTGGCCGGGATGAGTGAGGCCGGTGGTTGCAGGGTGGGCGAGAGGGCTCTGGCCGGGTTACAAGGCATAACATGCTCGGTTTCACACAACCCATCGAGCAGGACCGGTCCCGTGGGGCGGGGTGCGCAGCTGCGCAACCGGAGTCGAGTTTGCCGCTGGGTGGATGGGCAGCTTGTGCGGACTTTCCGGACTGCCCTTGACGCGAGGCCCATGCGAGGAAGGGCCGGAGGAGTTTCCGAACGGTGGTTCGGCCGCGTAACCGTCAAGGGCACCGGGTTCGCACCTGCCCGTACGAAAGGGCGGTCGCTTTGCCCGGGAGCCCTGTTGGGAGGTCATGGGTTACGAGACCTCAGGTGACCTGTGCGATGGGGGGTCCGGGCGGCGACCTCGTTGGGATGGAACCAGTCTGGCCGGCGTGAATTCAGAACTTTCGCTTGGGGCCGGCTCCGTGGGGATTTGAACGGGCAGGGCCGTGATGGAGGCCGGGGCTGGGGCTTGGAGTTGTCAGGTGATGCCGCTGTGCCGGAGGTGGCGGGACGGGGCTAGCTGCTTTGGGCGGCGAGGAAACGTTCGGCTTCAATGGCGGCGGCACAGCCCATGCCGGCGGCGGTGATGGCCTGGCGGTAATAGGGGTCTGCGCAGTCGCCGGCAACAAACACACCGGGCACGCTGGTGACAGGACCGCGCCTGGTCAGGATGTAACCGGCTTCGTCCATTTCGAGCTGGCCGCGGAACAGAGCCGTGTTGGGGACGTGACCAATCGCAATGAAGACGCCGGCGCATTCGAGAACTTTTTCGGCCCCGGTTTTGACGTTCTTCAGCCGCACACCGGTGACACGATTCTGTTGGACGTCCAGGATCTCCGTGACGACCGTGTCCCAGATGGGTTGGATCTTTTCATGGGCCAGAACACGGTCGGCCATGATTTTGGAGGCGCGGAGCTGGTCACGCCGATGGACGAGGTAGATGACGGAGCCGAATCGGGTGAGGTAGAGTGCTTCTTCGCAGGCGGAGTCGCCGCCGCCGACCACGACGAGGGGCTTGTTGCGGAAGATCGGCAGGGCGCCGTCGCACGTGGCACAGTACGTGACTCCCTTGTTTTCCAGTTTGGCCTCACTTTCCAAGCCGAGTTTGCGGTGGCTGGCACCGGTGGCAATGATCAGGGCGCGGGCCCGGAGGGGCTCGCCGTCCACCACGAGTTCAAACGGGTAGGTTCGAAGATTGGCGGCTTCCAGCGAGGCCATGCGGGTGCGCGCGCCGAAGCGCTCGGCCTGTTTTTGCATGCGCGTCATCAGTTCGTAGCCGTCCACGCCATCGGGGAATCCGGGGAAATTCTCCACGATGGTGGTGGTGGTGAGAAGCCCGCCCGGCATGGTGCCGGTGAGCACCAACGGGTTGAGATTGGCGCGTGCGGTGTAGAGCGCGGCCGTCCAACCCGCACAGCCCGAACCAACAATCACGACGTCTTCCATGGCGACTTCAACCTAGCGGGCGGATGCCCCTGCCGACAAGCCGTCAACGCATCGGACCCGGTGCCTGCGGCCGCTGAAGCTCGGCTCCGCAGAGCGATCCGTTTCGGCTTCGGCCGGTGCCCGGAGGCCAACGGGTCCGGGGCAGCACGGACGGGGCGCTGGTGCGGGGAGTTCAATCGAAACGCACAACCCGCGCTTGACACCGGAGGGCGCGTCTGATGTGGGTGAGGGCGGTTGTCGTCGGGTGCCCTGCATGAAGGGGTTGGGCGGGACGGGGCGCCCGTAAGGATGCGAACCATGGCCACGTCCGAGACCGTTTCCATCGGGGGCGAAGCCCATGCCGTGCGGCGTGGGGGGATGCGCGTGTTTTTGTGGTCGCTGACGGCCGCGCTGGCGGGGTTCCTGTTTGGTTTCGATACCGTGGTGATCTCGGGTGCGGAGCAGACCATTCAACAGTTGTGGGGATTGAGTGCCGGGTTGCACGGGCTGGCGATGGGGTCGGCACTGTATGGGACGGTGCTGGGTGCGCTGGTGGGTGGTTGGCCGGCCGACCGATGGGGTCGGCGGCCCACGTTGTTTCTGGTGGGGATTCTGTATTTCGTGTCGGCGGTGTGGTCGGCTCTGGCCACGGGTGTTTACTCGTTCAGTCTGGCCCGCTTTTTGGGCGGGCTGGGCGTGGGGGTCGCCACCGTGGTTGCACCGATGTATATCGCGGAAATTGCGCCTCCGGAGCGGCGGGGCCGGCTGGCCGGCATGTTTCAGTTCAACATCGTGTTCGGGATCCTGGCCGCCTTTTTTTCGAACGCATGGATCGGCTGGTGGGGCGGGGCCCACGCCTGGCGCTGGATGTTGGGCGTGGAGGCGGTGCCGGCGTTTGTGTACACGGTGCTTTGTCTGGCGATTCCGGAAAGCCCGCGCTGGCTGTTGGTGCGGCGGGGCGACCGTGCGCGTGCGCTGGAGGTGTTGCGTTGGATCGAGCCGGAGGCGGGTCCGGATCGATGGGAGGCGCACGCGGATCAGATTGTATCGGCTTCCGGTGCCGAGGGGCGCCGTGAGGCGTTCTGGTCGCGCCGGCTGGCACGTCCCATTCTGCTGGCCTTCCTGATCGCGATGTTCAATCAGCTGTCCGGCATCAACGCGGTGCTGTATTTTGCACCACGGATTTTTGAATGGACGGGACTGGGTCGGCAGGCGGCGTTGCTGCAGTCGGTGGGGATCGGAGTGACGAACCTGGTGTTTACGCTGGTGGGTTTGTGGCTGATTGACCGGGCAGGGCGGCGGGCGCTGCTGTTTGCGGGGTCGGTGGGGTACATCGTGTCGCTGGGTGTGGTGGCGCTGGGATTTCTCTACCAGCGGTACGAGTGGGTGGCGCCGTTCATTTTCCTGTTCATTGCGGCGCATGCGGTGGGGCAGGGCGCGGTGATTTGGGTGTTCATCGCGGAGATTTTCCCCAACCGGCAGCGGGCCGGGGGACAGGCGCTGGGGAGTTTTACGCACTGGGCTTTTGCGGCGCTGCTAACCACTGTGTTCCCCAAAATGGCGGAGGTGCTGCCGCCAGCCGGGATTTTCGGATTCTTCTGCGGCATGATGGTCCTGCAGCTGCTCTGGGTCATAGGGATGGTGCCGGAGACCCGCGGTGTGGCCCTGGAGGATATGCAGAAGCGGCTCGGGATCTCCGGCTGATGCGGGCGTGGCATGGGTGGATGGGCGGCGGAACCCCGGTAGGAGCAAGGGCGTGGAGAAAGGGGCCGAACCTTCAGGCACGGGGTACGGGCGGCGAGCGCCGTGGTTGCGGTGTCAGTACGTCGTTGCACTGGCTGCAGACCTGTGGCTTGCACTCCACTTTGCCCCGGCGGCGGACGGACCGACGGAATATTGGCGGCCCGGGTTCCATTTCACCCCGGAACGCAACTGGATGAATGATCCCAACGGACTGGTTTGTTACGAGGGCGAATACCACCTGTTTTACCAGCACAATCCCTTCGGAGACCGTTGGGGTCACATGAGCTGGGGCCATGCGGTCAGTCGGGACCTGTTGCATTGGCGGCATCTCCCGCTGGCCCTGGCGGAACAGCCGGGATACATGATTTTTTCGGGCAGCGCCGTGGTGGACTGGCGGAACACCAGCGGGTTTGGCCATGAGGGCGCGCCTCCGTTGGTGGCGGTTTTCACAGCGCATCGTACGGACCGGCCCTTGCAGACACAGCACATCGCATGGAGCACCGACCGGGGTCGGACCTGGCAGTTTTACGAGGGGAATCCGGTACTGGATATCGGGGAGGCCGACTTTCGCGATCCGAAGGTGTTTTGGCACGAGCCGACCCGGCGTTGGGTCATGGTGGTGGCATGGCCCCACCATCGAAAAGTCCGGTTCTATGCCTCACCGGACCTTCGGGAGTGGAGGCATTTGAGTGATTTTGGTCCGGCGGGATGTGTGGATGGGGTTTGGGAATGTCCGGATCTGTTTGAACTGCCCGTGGAGGGTGTACCGGGCGAATCGCGCTGGGTGTTGGTGGTCAGCGTGAGTGAGGGTGCACCCAATGGCGGCTCCGGTTGCCAGTATTTCGTCGGGCACTTCGACGGCCTGCAGTTCACGCTGGATCCGTCCTTTCCGGGGGCTGATCCGGAGTTTGTGCCTGAAGGCCGCCTGCTGGCGGACTTTGAGGGTGACGATTATGGCTCCTGGCGTGTGAGCGGCACGGCTTTCGGGACCGGTCCGGCGCGGGGGACGCTGGACCGGCAGCAGCCGGTGACCGGTTTTCGCGGTCGGGGGTTGGTCAATTCCTATCTGGGCGGGGACGGTCCGCAGGGGACCTTGCGTTCGCCTCCGTTTGTGATCACGCACGATTACCTGAACTTTCTGATCGGGGGTGGCGCGCACCCGGATGAGACGTGCATGAACCTGTGGGTGGACGGCCAACGGGTGCGGACTGCGACCGGGCGGAATCGCGAGAGGTTGGAGTGGCAGTGGTGGGAGGTTCGACCGTGGCGGGGCAGGACGGGTGTGTTGGAAATTGTGGATCGACACTCGGGCGGCTGGGGCCACATCAACGTAGACCACATTCTTCTGGCCGATCAGCCGGCCCGTTCGGCGACCCGCCCTGCGCTGTGGCTGGATGCCGGACGGGATTGCTATGCCGCGGTCACATGGTCGGACATTCCGGAAGAGGACGGGCGCCGCCTCCTGATCGGTTGGATGGTGAACCTCGAATATGCCGGTGACGTTCCCACGTCGCCCTGGCGCGGATCCATGACGGTGCCACGGGAACTGCGGCTGGTCCGGACCCCGCATGGCCCGCGTTTGAGCCAGCGGCCGGTGCGGGAGCTGAGCGCGTTGCGGGAGCGTGGCTTGCGCGTGGAGGAGACGAACCTGACCGGGGCCAATCGGAGCATTGCCCGATCAGCGGTGTGCGGACCACGGTTGGAGATTCGTGCGGAGTTCGAGACTCGGGGGAACTCCCCTTTCGGTCTCGAACTGTTTGTGGCCCCGGGCGTGGCCACGCGGATCGAGTGCGATCCCGCCGGCCAGCGGCTCCGGGTGGACCGTGGAAGGTCGGGCTCGCCGCGGTTCCATGCCGGTTTTGACCGGCCGATCGAGGCTCCGCTGGATGGGGAAGGGCATCGGCTGCAGCTCCATGTGCTTTGTGACACCTCCACGCTGGAGGTGTTTACGGGCTCGGGCCGGGCCGTGGTCAGTGCACTGGTGTTTCCACCGCCGGGTGCGGTGGATTGGCGGCTCTGGGGACGGGAGGACGAGGTGAAGGTCCGCCGCTTGGAAGCGTGGTCTCTCCGGTCCGCCCGCGGAAGCCTTCAGGCCACGCGGTAACAAAGGTCCGGCGCACATGGGCCGCGGTTAAGCCCCCATGGTAAGGGCCAGGGGGTCGCCAGGTTCGGCCGGGACCGGTCTTGGCGCGGCACTGGATCGCTTCATGGCCCTGCTCTTCGCCCGATGGAGGGGCCCGGTGCTGTTTTTCTGAAGGAGAGCTTGCGGTGACGGACCGGCAATTGAGTGGCGACTTTTCGCGCACGATTGTCGCCGGAATCCCTGCTCTCGAGGGTGGGGCGAACCGGATTTGGGGCGCGTTGGGCGGTGTGGTGTGCCGGCACGGGGCCGGGTGCCGGACCGCGTCTGGAGGACCAGGGGTCGGGCGTCCACGCAGGTTCCATGTTGTGCGGCCGGGTCGGCCGGAGTATCCGCTGGAGCATGGACACGGATTGGGACGCGCTGGTACGGATTCTGCGGGACGCGAACAAGCTGCTGATTTTCACCGGAGCGGGCATATCCACCGCCAGCGGGATTCCGGATTTCCGCGGGCCGGGCGGGGTTTGGACGCGCCGTCGGCCGGTGACCTGGCAGGAGTTCCTTTCATCGCACGAGGCCAGGGTGGCCCATTGGGAATACAAGTTGGAGGGGTGGACGGCCTTTCGCGATGCGCGCCCGAATCCGGCGCATTATGCGGTGGTGGAACTGGAGCGGGCGGGCAAGGTATTGTTGGTGGTCACACAAAACATTGACGGGTTGCACCAGTTGGCGGGGACCGCGCCCGAGCGATTGGTGGAACTGCACGGGACCAATCGCCGGATTGAATGCATCCGGTGCGGGAAACGATTCGAGCCGGATCCCGTGTTTGATGAGTTTCGTCTCACGCGGCAGCCGCCGCGCTGCGCGTGCGGCGGGTGGTTGAAACCCGCCACGATCAGTTTTGGTCAGCCCCTGCGGCCGGAGGATCTGGACCGGGCGTATGCAGGGGCGGAGGAGTGCGACGCTGTTGTGGCGCTTGGCTCGTCATTGAGCGTGTACCCTGCTGCCGACGTCCCATTGACGGCGGCGCGGCGCGGGGTGCCGTACGCCATCGTAAACCGGGGACCCACCGAACACGACGGTCTGCCAGTGGTGACCGCGCGTGTGGAAGGGGACGTTTCGGTGGTGTTTCCGGAAGCTGTGCGGGCGGCGTTGGGCCCCGTGGAGTAGGAAACCCGGCGCCGCCCGGAACAGGATGGGTTCACGGGACCCGGCCGGCCGGGGCAGCAATGCTGAAGTCGCCCGGGCCGGCCCGGGGGATTCAGATTTCCCAGCCTTTGCGGTAGGTGCGTTTGATGTACTGGGCTGCCTCGGGCGCGTTCTTGGCGCGCATGTTGGGTCCGTCCCATTCGAGCCGTTTGCCCACCTGCAAGGCCACACACCCCAGGAGGATGATCTCCGTCAGGTAGGCCGCAATTTCGAAATCGGAGTAGCACCGTCCGTTGCCCTTGCAGGCGGCGATCCACTCAAGGTGCTGCCGTCGGTCGGCATCTCCCTCGAAGCGGTTCCGCTCGATGGTTTGGGGGATGGCCCTGACCGCTTCGTGTTTCTGGCCGTCGACCATTTCTTTTTCGCCCTTGAGCTTGAGGAAGAAGCGGGCTCCGTAATCGTCGGGTGAGAAGAGCACGCCCTTGTCACCAATGAGAATGCAACCGCTGCCGGGCACGGTGCCCATCATGGCTTCCACGTCGGCGGTCACTTCGCGCGGGGGCTTGTTGTTCCCGTCGTGCCGATACGGATTGTCCTTCAGCGGATTGCCTCCGTCGTACCACCAGAAGGTTACCGGTGCCAACCCTTCGCGGGCGGGGAATTGGAAGCGGATACGGGACTTGAGCGGGAAGCTTTCCTTGTTCATGCCGGAGGACCATGCCTCCACCTCGGTCGGGTAACCCAGTTTCAAAGCCCGGAACGGCATGTTGGCCGTGTGACAGGCCATGTCGCCCAGTGCACCGGTGCCGAAGTCCTGCCAGCCGCGCCAATTGAAGGGATGGTAAACATCCCTCTTATAGGGGCGCCATGGGGCCGGACCCAGCCACAGGTCCCAATCGAGGGTGGGCGGGACGGGGTCTTCACCCGGGGGCCGTCCCATGCCCTGAGGCCAGATGGGGCGGTTGCTCCATACATGGACCTCGCGAACCTGGCCGATCAAGCCGGCCTGGATGCATTCGACCGCGCGGCGCAGACCGTCCTCGGCGCTGCCCTGATTGCCCATCTGGGTGACCACCCGATACTCGCGGGCAAGTTTCCGGAGCAGCCGCGCCTCGTAAACGGTCTGGGTGAGGGGCTTCTGGCAGTACACGTGCTTGCCCATCCGGATGGCGGTGGCGGCCACAATCCCATGCAGGTGGTCGGGCGCGGAGATAATGACCGCGTCGAGCGATTTCTCCTGCTCGAGCATCTTCCGCCAGTCGCGGTAGAAGCGTGCCTTGGGATATTTCTTGATCTGGCCGGCGGCGTAGGCTTCGTCCACGTCGCACAGGGCCACGATGTTCTCACTGGCGCAGTGGTCGGTATCGCTGGCGCCTTTTCCGGCTGCACCCACGACGCCAATGTTGAGTTTTTCGTTGGGCGAGATCCGCCGTGGTCGGGGTCGTACACATCCACTGAAGGCCAAACCACCAGCGGCCACCGAGCTGAGGAAGATGAACGTCCTGCGCGTGATCGGTCGGGTAGAAGTTGGTTGAGTGTTTTCCATGCCGGCGTTTTAGTCGGACTGCAGGGCGGCGACAAGGAGTTTTTTCAAGCACCGGCGCGCTCGCTTGGTTGGCTGTCCATGTTCACGAAGACTTTTGTGCGGGTGCTGCTCGGTTTGCCGCCGGGATGACCCGGTCACGGCCATGATCCCAACTCAAATTGTTGGTCGGCCGGGATCCGAAGCCTTGCCCCGGGGCAGGTGAGCTGCACCGGCACGGGGATTGGCCGGGCCGATGCCGCGCGAGGTCATCTGGCGGATTGCTGTGTGGGATGGTACGACGAGTTCGCCGGCCGGGGCCTTGTTGGGCTGGCGGAGACGAGGCTGTGACGCAGTGAAATGAAAAAAACGGGTTGTGGTTTGGGGCTGCTGATGGCGGACCCTCAGTGGAAGGTCCGGCCTCGTTCTGCGACAGCAGCCGCGCCATGGAGGGTCTCCAGACCATCCTGCATTCTCGAGGGCGTTTACTGGGTAAGCAGTGGCGCCGGGATCCGGTTCCAATCGGCAGGTGCAATGGACGGGGTGAGTCGGGGTGGCAAAGCAGACGGGAAGGCCGAGCGTTTCGCCTGCACTGGCCAGGGCGGGTACGGCGGTGGGAAAGGCAGGCCGGGTGGGGGTTGGTTCTGGGGCGGAGCGGGTGCGCGGAGCGCGTGAGATCAGCATGGCTTGGCGATGCGGCTGTGGGGGCGAGACCCGGCCGGGACTTTTGGTCTGGTCTGGGCTTTGGCCTGGGGCGGTTCATTTTAGCAGGTTTTTGGCGCCTGAAGGTTGGGCTAGCAGGCCTTGGCGGATTGCAATTGTGTAAGGTTTGCCAGACACCGCGGGCCTACCTGTATCGTTACAGTGTCGGGAGAGTTTACACTATTGTAAAGTCCAAGTTGACCAACACAACCATGCGGTCTGCGTAAGTAGTTGACGGTGAGTGAGATACGTGTAAGAATTCGCTCCTCAGGTCTGACTGGCCCGAATAATGCTTTTATCGTTTCTGCACGCGGTAGAACGGGAGCGAGTGTCAAGTGTACCGACGAATCATAACGCTGATGGTGCTGATCACAGGCCTTTGGCCGCACAAGCGGCGCAATTTACGTTCGTGCCCAATGATCGCGAGGGGGATACGGATGACCTCTGGGATCTGGATCACCACTACTGGTACACTTGGGGTTTCAAGAATTTTACCTTGCCCGAGGGTGAGACCATCGTGGAAGCCGTCCTGACCATCTCCAACGTAAACAACTGGAGCGCAGCGGAGAATGGACAGAACTGGCTGCGTTTGTACCTGTTGGACACTGCGGAGAATCCCTACAACGGGAAGGTGGACCAGGGCAACCCGCCCACTGGCAAGCTTCGCCGGTATACCGACGCCGATAATGGCGCGGACAATATCGCCGGGCTTGATTGGACAGCCAGGGCGCACATCGCCACGTACACGGATTGGAACGGCGGGCCCGGCGGTGACGTTGTGACCTTGGTGTATTCGTTTGCGAACCTGGGGCTGTTGGGCGTTCTCGAGGCCTTCATTAGGAACGGAAACGACTTTGGCTTGGGTTTCGACCCGTACTGCCATTTCTGGAACGATGGGGTGACCTTTACAATCACCACCGGGCGACGGCCTGTGCCGGATGGTGGGGCCACTTTTTGGTTGTTGGTTTTCGGGGTCGGCACGGCAGCGTGGGCCGGGCGTCGTGGCCTGGCTTGAGTTTGCCGTCCACTCCGCTCCCGCAGCGCCACCTCGGACACCCCGCCGGGGTGGCGCTCTGCGGGGGGCTTGGTAGTACTACCAGCAATGCTTCGGCCCGGATCGAGTTCGAGCTCCATCCAGCGCCACTCAGCGGTGCAGATTCCCCAATGGCTCGTCTGCATCGATTCGCGTGCGCGGGGCCGCGTGGCGTAGGTTGGAGTTTGGTGAGGGATTCTTTTTGACGTGCCAACGGCCGGGTGCATTGGATAATGGACCCAGGGACGGCTCCGGTTCAGGGAGCGGGTTCCGAGCCGGTAGTTCCAGAAGGTTCAGAACGGTATGCGGAGCGGGGTGGGGATCCGAACAGGTCGGATACTGGTGATAGTGGCAGTGCTCCGGGCCGCCATTGGGGCGGACCCGCTGAGCGGGGCGGAGCACGTGTTTCGGGTCAGCGACGGCGTCACCGACCCCGGAGAGCCGTTTGAGCTGACTGAACGGCATTTTTTCACGTGGGGTGTGCGCGGGTTCAGTCCCGGGCCCACTGAGGAGCTTCAGGACGCCGTACTGATCATTTCGCTACCTGAGAAAGCCGGGCTGCGACACGGTACGCCCCGCATCCGGGTCCATTTGTTGGATAGTGCAGAAAACCCCGCCAACGGACGGCCGGATGAGGGGTTGCCGCCGCGGGGACGGCTCCGACGCTATGAATGGCCCTCCGGAGAGCCCACGGTGCGGCTGCGTGGTCCTTACCTTCCATGGACGACCCAGGTGGAGATCTTGACCGAGACCTTTGAGGATTCGGCCGATGGACACCCGCGCGTGGTGCGGTGCTCCCTGGGTGAGCGCGGCCTGATGGAATATTTCCGGACCTTTCTGGCCAACGGCGGAAACTTCGGGTTGGCCATGGATGCCGACGGGCAGGTGGGCCGGCCGCTGGTACGGTTCGTGGTGATTACACGGGAAAGGGCACCTCTGCCGATTCGTACCTGGGAACGCCCTGTGCCGAGGATCGGCGATCACCCGGTTCGCATGCCCGATGGGGGTTCCACATGGGTGTTACTGGGGTTGGGCCTGGGCGGTTTGGGCCTCTGGCTGTGGCTGCGGCGACGATGAGCTGGGCGGGAAACTCATTGTGTGCCGGGGCCGGGGCCGGGGATTCGAGTTGACCGCGCCTTTCCGGTGCGCTGCGCGAGCGTTCAGCGGTGCGTGCTTCGGGCGGAGGCGCTTCGGCTGAAGGTTTCTTCGCAGGCCTCGGCCAGTGCGTGAACAATCTGCCGCACCTGGCGTGGAGACGTGCAGTACGGAGGCATGAGAACGACCACGTTGCCGATCGGCCGGGTCAGGACGCCCCGGCGGGCCATGGCCTTGCACACTCGAATGCCCGCTTGTTCTTCCAATTCAAACGGCTCGCGGGTGGTCCAATCGCGGACCAGTTCCACCCCCACCACAAGGCCCACCTGTCGGATATCCCCGATCTGGGGTATGGACCAGAGCACCTGGAGTTCCCTGGCCAGTGCTTCCTGGAGCCGCCGGCGAGTTCTCAAGGATGCGGCGGAGCGGAGCAATCGGAGGTTCTCCAAGGCCGTTGCAGTGCCGAGCTGGTTGGCGGTGTAGCTGTGGCCGTGGAAGAAGGTCTTAAATTCGTCATACCGACCCAGGAAGGCATCAAAGACCTCGCGGGTGGTCAGGGTGGCGGCCAGCGGGAGGTAACCTCCGGTGAGGCCCTTGGCCAGGCACAGGAAATCGGGTCTCACCTTTTCGTGTTGGCACGCAAATAGTGGTGCCCGCTCCGGTGATCCCTGCCAGTGCCGGGGCAGGCCGGTTCTGCCAAACGCGGTCATCACTTCGTCTGCGATGAGCATGATCCCTTGCTGGCGCAGCAGTTCATGGACGCGGGCCAGCCAGCCCTCCGGCTGTGGGATCATGCCGGCGGCGCCCTGGATGAGCGGTTCCACGACCATGGCGGCATAGGGTTCGCCCCGCTGCCGGGTTTGGTGTTCGAGGCGCCGAGCCACCTCGTCGACGCACTCCCAACGGCACTGTCGGTAGCTTCTTGCGTCGGCCCGTTCGGGTCGGGCGCGGTTGAACGGGCAACGGTAGCAATAGGGCGCCATGACGGTGTCGGTACGGAACAGCAATCCACGCCAGGTCTGGTGGAACAAGGGAATATGGCCGAGGGCCACCGCGCCGAGGGTGTCGCCATGGTAGGCCCCGTCCAGGGAAAGAAACCTGGGCCGTGAGCGTCGGCCCCGGGTGCGCCGGGTGTACTCGTAGGTCAGTTTCAGGGCCACCTCGAGGGCGGTGGACCCGTCGTCGGAGTAAAACACCTTGGTCAACCTGGGACCTCTGGCTCCCGGGATTTGGGCGGCTTGAACCAGCTCCGCTGCCAGCAGCGATGCCGGTTCGTTGGCCAGCCCGAGCGCGGAGCTGTGCGCGATTTTCCGGAGCTGGCGGACAAGGGCGGTGTTCAGTCGGGGATGGTTGTGCCCGTGGAGATTGGTCCAGATGGAGCTGTTGGCATCGAGGTACTCGCGACCGTACACGTCGTATAACCGGGCGCCCTTGCCCGAGACGATGACGATTGGCTCCTCCCTTAGCCAATCCCGCATCTGGGTGAACGGGTGCCAGACAAACCGATGATCCAGCTGTGCGAGCCGATGCATGATCCGATGGGATTTAACCGTCGGAACCTTCTCTGGCCAGATTGAATCTTTGCCGGGCGGATTCCGCGAACGCCCGCAACTTTTCAATGTCGGCCGGCTGGTGAGCGGCACTGATGGTGATGCGGAGCCGCGCGCTTTTGCGGCCCACCGCCGGATATCGCACTGCGGGGATGAACAGACCGGCTTCGCGTGCCGCTGCAGCACAATCCAGGGCTCGTTGGTTGTCCCCCACGATCCACGGTAGAATGGCACTTTGGGGTTGGTGCGATCCTGGCGCGTGGGCCGGTCCGGCCCCGGCGAGAGCGGCGGCTGCTTGCCGAACGTTTTCCCACAGGCGCGACCGAAGTTGGTCTCCTTCCGGCCCCCGGACCAGCTCGATGGCTGCCCGGGCTGCGGCTGCCTGGGCCGGCGGGGGTGCCGTACTGAACATGAATGTGCGCGCCTGCTGGACCAGCCAGTCCACCAGCCGCCGTGTCCCGGCAATGAACCCACCGGCACTGCCCAGAGCTTTTCCCAGGGTTCCCATCTGCACCTCCACCCGTTCCGTCAGATCGGCCTCACCGATGCAGCCCTCACCCCGGGTGCCGAACAGACCCGTGGCGTGGGCTTCGTCCACCATCAGCCACGCGCCATAACGATCCTTCAACTCCACCAGGTCGCGTAACGGCGCACGGTCGCCATCCATGCTGAACACGGATTCGGTAATCACCAGGATCCGGGGCGGACGCGGGCTCCTTGCGGCTTTGCTGCGCTCCCGGTCGGCCCAGGCCAGCAAGTGGTGCAGGTCTTCCAGGTCGTTGTGGCGGAACACCCGGATCATGGCGCCCGAGGCCCTGGCGGCATCCACCAGACAGGCATGCGACAGCCGATCCAACAGCACGAAATCACCCTGCCCGACCAGGGCCGGAATGGTACCCAGGGCCGTGGCATGGCCGGTGGCGAAGGTCAACGCGGCCTCGGTACCCTTGAACTCGGCCAGTTCCTGTTCCAATTCGTGGTGCGGAGCCAGAGACCCGCAGATCAATCGGGAGGCCGTGCTGCCCGCGCCCCAATCCCGGATGGCACGCATGGCGGCCTCACACACGGCGGGGTGTCGTGCCAGCCCCAAATAGTCGTTGGACCCGAAATTGACGAGCGATCGCCCCTCCACCACGAGGGTCCGGCTGTCCCCGGACTCAACCGGCATCAGTTGCCGGAGCAGGCCGAGCTGCTGCCGCTGCTCCAGCGCCTTGGCCAACGGTTCATCCCACCTTGCGCTCATGTCCAAAAATCTGCTGCTGCTCATGCCCGGGGGCTTGTGGGCCAGACCCGGACCCCGCCGATGAACACCGACTCCACCGGCCCCTCATGCGCTGCCGCCGCCTCCCATGCCTGCCGGGCGGAACGTACACCTGCGCCCGGCAACACCGTAAGGTCTGCAAAGGCGCCTTCTACCAGCTCCCCGATCCGCCCCTGCAATCCCAGCGCACGGGCCGGTTCCAAAGTCACCATGCGCAGCAGCCGGATGGGACTGAGCCAGGGCTGCGTTCGTTGCAGCTCTTGCAGCTCGTCGAACAGGCTCAGCTCGGGCCTGCAGCGCCCTTGGCCACGGACCGAGGCGAGGCTGTCCGTGCCCACGCAGATGCGCACCCTGGCTCGCAGCAGCCGTTGCCAGGGAAACGGCGGATGCCCGAAATACCGGTGACTTCGCGGGCAGTGGACCACGGTGACGTTGTGGCGGGCCAGCAGGGCAGCGTCACCCCGGGCCAGGCAGTTGGCATGCACGGCCAGCAGATTGGCCCCCAAACAACTTGTCCGGTGCAAATGTTGCACAGGACTCACCCCGCCGCAGTCCTGCATGTCCCGCTCATGTCGCAGAAGCCAATCGTACATGGGACCCGCGGCATCGCGAAACATCGCAAACTCCTCCTCGGACTCGGCCACGTGAATGGTCAACCGCAGGCCTCGGCGCCGCGCCTCCTGCGCTGCCATCCGTAACAGTTCGGGTCGGGTGGAGTAGGGCGCATGCGGGGAGAGTCCGGCGCTGCATCGCGGGTGCTGGAGCCGTTCCAGTACGGCCAGTGTTTCAGCCAGTACCTGGCGGGGATCCCGGCGGGCGCGGATTCCGGTCATCTCCAGAAACGAGATCACCCGCAGCGGCGTGCCATTCCAACAGCCCGGTAGCAATTCGGGCACGGCTTCCACATCAGCCACGGCGGTGCAGCCGCTCCGGAGCAACATTTGGGCGCCCCTCAGCCACGACCGACGAAAATCCTCCACCGTCCAGCGGTCCTTGGCCCGGGTGATATGCTTGATCCAGTCCGTGAACGACCGCGGCGGAGGCAGGCAACCCGCCAGGTCGGTATAGTCCAGGTGACAATGGGCGTTTACCAGACCGGGCAAAACCAAGACCTCCCCCAGGTCCACCACCCGCGCCGGCCGCGCCGGCTTCAGATCCGGCCATCGGCCCACGGCGCGAATTCGATCTCCTGCAATCCACACCGCTCCGTCGGGGACCGGCGGTTGTGACATTGGCAGTACCCAGGCCGCCCTCAAAACCCATGAATCGCGTTGCGGGCCGCGTTCCCTGTTGGGTTGAGCGTTTGGCACCGTTTGCGCCTGAGTACTGTCCCCCTGGTCTGCCGGCCTTTTCGACCGCCCTTGCCCGAGCGCTTTCCCGCCCCCTTGCGGTCTTGGGACGGCAAATCTCTCCCTTGGAGCCGCTGACAGGGTGGCTTTCGGGGTGCCCGACCGCTGTCCCCCTCCCTGGCCGCCGGCAAACCGGGCGGTTAAAGGGTTGCCTCTTGGCGACGCCGTTTGGTTGCAGCGCCCTGTTTGTGTTTACGGGCTTTTTGTTTGTTATGGAGTTTACGCACCTGCTGCTCGAGCTTCTTCACCACCTTGTCAATGGCGGCGTACAGATCGTTCTCGCAATCCTCCGCGTAGAGGTCCGGACCGCGCACGCCCAGACGAATGGAACAGACAAATTGCTTTTCCGGTGCGCGTGCATGATCGCGTTCCAGAATCACACGCGCATCCACCGCGCGTCGGAGCAGGCGGCCCAGTTTCTCCAGCTTGCCCACCAGGTGGTTTTCGATGGCCTCCGTGAGCTGGAGGTTGTGTGTGGACAGAACCAGCTTCATACCGCTGTCACTATGACCCCATTGGCACAAAAATCCAGCCCAAGAACGCGGCTTGACCGACCGCGCGGACCGGAGGGGCGGGGACTGGTGCCTCATGGGGCGCTGCAGGGTGGCTTTTTGCCACTGGCGAACCGCACCGGTTCGAGTACCCTGTGGATGGGTATGCGGGCTTCGTTCGATTCCATCGAGTCCGTCCTGGCCGACCTGCGCAAAGGGCGCATGGTCATTGTGGTGGACGATGCCGACCGGGAAAACGAGGGCGACCTGGTGATGGCCGCCCAGTTCGTCACGCCCCGGGCGGTCAATTTCATGGCCAAGTATGGTCGCGGCCTGATTTGCGTCCCCACCACCGCCGAGCGCCTCCAGCAGTTGGGCATCGACAGCATGGTCAAGGACAACCGTGACACGTTCCGAACCGATTTCCAGGTCAGCGTGGACGCCGCCAAGGGGATCACCACCGGCATCAGCGCCGCCGACCGAGCCCGCACCATCCAGGTCATGGCCGATCCGACCGCCGTGCCGGACGATCTGGTCCGGCCGGGTCACGTCTTTCCCTTGCGTGCCAAACCCGGCGGCGTGCTCCAGCGCGCCGGTCATACCGAAGCCGCGGTGGACCTGGTCAAACTGGCCGGGCTCCGACCCATCGCCGTCATCTGCGAGATCATGAATGAGGACGGGACCATGATGCGGCTTCCCCAACTGCGCCGCTTTGCCCGCAAACACAAACTCAAACTCTGCACCATTGCCGACCTCATCCAGTACCGCCGCAGCCGCGAGAAACTCATTGAGCGGGTCGAAACGGTTCAACTACCCACCCCGTACGGCATGTTCAAGCTTCACCTCTACCGCTCCCTTGTGGACGGCCAGCATCACCTGGCCCTGGTCATGGGCGAGGTTGCCGGCCGGGAAAACGTACTGGTCCGTGTCCACAGCGAATGTCTCACCGGTGATGTCTTCGGTTCCCTGCGCTGCGACTGCGGTCCGCAGCTCCATGCCGCCATGGAACGGATCGCCCGGGAGGGCCGAGGTGTCATTGTGTACATGCGCCAGGAAGGCCGCGGGATCGGTCTGCCGGCCAAAATCCGCGCCTACCGGCTTCAGGAGCAGGGTCTCGACACCGTGGAAGCCAACCACAAGCTCGGTTTTCCCATGGACCTCCGCGAATACGGGTTGGGCGCCCAGATTCTGAGCGATCTCGGCCTGCGCACCATCCGGCTGCTCACCAACAATCCCAAAAAGCTGATCGGCCTGGAGGGGCACGGGCTCAAGGTCGTCGAACAGATTCCACTTCGCATCCCCCCCAACCCCTACAACCGCCGTTATCTGAAAACGAAACGGGAAAAGATGGGCCACCTGTTGTGATCGGGCTGGTTTCCCGCTGACCGGATCATTCTCCCAACACCTATGTTGCGAACCGTTCGAACCACCAGGGTGCGAGCCGCAGCGGAGCGGTTCGCCATCGTGGCCTCGCGGTACAATGCCCGTTACGTGGACTCCATGGTACGGGCGGCCCGAAAAGCCCTCGAACAAGCCGGCGCACGGGTGGAACTCGTTCGGGTGCCGGGCGCTTATGAAATCCCGCTGGCGACGGAACTTCTGGCACGGCGCGCCGCGACCGAGCCCGCCTCAGCCCCCGGGGCAATCCTCTGCCTGGGCGTCATTCTGCGCGGCGAGACCGTTCACGCGGCCCACATCGGGGAAGCTGTGAGTCGTGCATTGATGGAGATCCAACTGCGCCACGCAATCCCCGTTATCCACGAGGTCCTGCTGTTGGAAAACGAGGCGCAGGCCGCCAAACGGTGTCTGGATCCGCAGCACAATCGCGGACTGGAGGCGGCTCACACCGCCCTGGAGATGGCCCGGGTGGTGCGCCAACTGCGCAGCCGGTCCGCCTGAGCCCGCTTTTGCCAGGGAGCGTCCAACCACGCCCGCCCCGGGGTGACGATCGAAGCCGGGTCCCCGTCGCCAGCCCGGGCCGCAAACGGCCTTCTTATGGAGCGGTCGGTCCTTTTTCTGCATCTCTCTTCCACCATAGTAGTCCCTGACGTCGGGCCATCGTGTCCTGGTGCGGCGATGTTGCCAGGTTGCCGATCCTCACGGCGCCGGTCGGATCTCGGGGTCACGCTACCGCACCCGCATCATGCACCAGGGGAGGTGACTCTGCCGGTCCAGATACTTGCGGGGCACCATGGCAAGAAACACGGGTTGAAGCCCTGCCGATCCCGGACCTGTCCCGGCCCGCAAACCGCACCCGCCAATCGCCCGGGATCGGTACAACCCGTTAGAGTTTGCGAAAGTCCAATCCCACCTTGGCACGGACGCGTCAGAATCGAGGGCACCGGCGATTCCGGAATGATCTCCGGTTCAAGTTCCGGGGACCGAGGTCTGCCACGGAGAGAATCACGCAAAGGTCCAGCGTGCCATGCACGGAACTCCACCCCGGCTTATTGTGGCTCAAGCCGGTCGTTGGCGGCCACTGGCCGGACTCGTAAACGCCAATTGCCGGTGAACCGACCAGCCGCGGCCGCGGCTGCCCTTTCTGCACCACTTCGGACCATATGAACGCCCGGTGAACACCACAGGTCTTCGTGAACTGATGAACGTTCCATCCTGCCCGGACGAGCATGCCCGGGGCGGAAAGTCGTTACCACCCAATCCCGGCCCGATGCCGTGCAACGTGCCCCCGGGCCGCACGGCCAGAAGCCCGGCAACAAACGAAGGCATGGCGTCCAACCTGGAACGGCTGGCAATCACGCAATTCCAGAGGTAAACCTGCATGGGGCCCGAACCCGACCGCGGTAAATGGATCCACGAGTCAAGCACAGTTTCCCAAGGCGGAGTTACCGGTTCACCATTTGGGTGCAATCCCGATGCAAGGTTTGACTGCTTCGGAGAGGTTGGGTGAAGCCGATCACAAGGCTGGCCTGACCGGAACCCCCGCCGTCACCGGGCGCCGAGCATGCCCATTGCGGCTGGCACATGGATGTGGTCCCCGGTCCTCGACTACTCTTTCCTGTGACACCCAGGGGGAATGCGGCAGTTGTGTAGCCCCGGGCTTCTGGTGCAACAGGCGGAGTCTTGTCGCCCGAGACCGCCGCCATGCCCTCCACCCCGCCGCCCACCCGGCCAGCCACAGGACAAGATACCAGGAATCGTAGGTGGTGTTGTCCAACGCCCGCCAACGCGGTGTCTTGGATTGACCAGCCAACAGTTGAGGGGCCCTGTCGTTGTATCCATTGAACGTCTTTCTGGCGAACAACAATCCGAACAGTTTGGCCGCTGCCCCCGATAGGGGCCCTGAAGCATGCCGTTGATCGAAACGTGTTGCATACACCGAATCCATCATGGTTTGCAGGTTCGGTTTGTGGCCGAACTCGAATCTGTCACCGAACCGCATCAGGTTCGTGGTCTGGAGCAAAGTGCCGCCTGCAAGTGAAACGCCCTCCCCCGGCACGACCTGCCGGGACCAGCGCCGGGTCCCGGTACTATATCAACCGAAGGAGGTTCCGTGGCTCTGGAATCGCGCCGGGCGTTTAGTCAAAGGCGGGTCGCACCGGCCAGCAGGGCTGCGGCGCCATGAAACACCAGCGTGGGTCGTCCAAACATGCCGTATGCCGGGGAGACCCATAACAGGAGCCAACCTGGCAGTGCCGTCCGCGGCGTACCTTGCACCATAGTCTGGTTCGTATTTGCAGCCGTCGTGGCCGTGGGTTCGGTCGGCCGGCGGCGACCACGCGAAGAAACAACAAGGCACCACAACGCCATCAATCCACCCATCCACCCAGGCTTTTTGCCTTCGGCGCGTCTTTGTCCCTGGTAACGGCTGGGCACTTCCAGAAACCGTGCGCCGGTCCGGGCTCGGACTCAAACCCGATTCGGTTTTCCGAAGGTCACGACGCCGCAGAAAATCGGTTCGGATAGCTTTGTCGCATGTGGCCTCGTGGTGAGCCGGAGCACGGTCACCAGACGGGTCACACCGCTCGGCCATACATTCAGCCACCGATGTCACAGCGAAGTCTCGGGGCAAGCCCCGGCGCCGAACCGGGTACCGGAGACAACATCGCCAGTGCCGGATACCAATGGCTCGACGATTCGTGGATAGTCGGCCGGATTGTGGTCCAGCTCGGAATCCTGGATGAGTGCAAACGGGGCGGTTGTGTGGCCAGGGCTGTGCGAATTGCAGCGTCCCTACCGCGGTTGGGGGTTGTGCCCGGGCTCAGGGACGGGTGGGTTCGTGGCGGCTGAGGAAAACCTGTAGTTACGCAACGAGACTCCAGCGGCGCGGCAATGCCAGGCAGTGGCCGGAGGGGGAAAAAACGGCAATAAGGGGTCGGGCGGGTCTGCGATGGATCCGTCGCGGGTTTCCCACGGCGCCATTCCCCTGGCAAAAGCCGGGACGCAAAGGAGTCCTGCTGGCAAGGCGACCGACCAGGTGAGCCGCGATGCCGGCGCGGCCCGGGGCGGCGTGGTCGGACCGGAATCCACTCGGTTCGAGAAGGACGTTTCAGGGCGGGTCCTCGGGCGCAGGAGAATCCTGTGCAGATCGCCCGGGCCAAGGCCACTAAGTGGTGTGCGAACAAGGGGGTGGCTGGAAAGGGCGTAGCGCCTTGAACTGACGGCGCGCGGGGTCGCAAGCCCCTTGAGACCTGGCCGGGTCATGGTGCCCCCTGCCTCGCTTGGATTGTCTCCCCCAAAGCTGGCAAGTCCGCGTGCCCAGGAAAGTGGCCCGGGCAGGTCGAAAGCCACGGGTTGATGGCGAGGGAGATGGATGCGTGCTGGTCCCGGGGCTCAAATGGGGGAAAGTATTGCCCCGGGGGCACGACGGGTGCGTAAGATGAGACGGAAATGACGTCGTGCATATGAGTGAAGATTTGGAATCTTCTCGGAGCTCGCTTGGAGCCCCGGCCGATGCTTCCACGGCCCCGGTGTACCGGTTCACAGTGGATCGGCTGGAGGTGCGGGTGTATGCCGATTCACTGGCACTGGCCCGGGGCGCGGCCGTCGAGGCGGCGCAGACGCTGCGCAGGGCGGTGCTGGAAAAGGGACATGCCCGGGTGATCTTCGCCTGTGCCGCTTCCCAGATTCGGTTTCTGGAGACCCTGACGTCGCAACCCGGGGTGGACTGGGCACGCGTCGTGGTGTTTCACATGGACGAGTACCTCGGACTGGAGGCCGGGCATCCGGCGAGTTTTCGGAGGTTCTTGCGTGAGCACCTGCTGGAAAAGGTCCGACCCGGCGAGGTACACCTCCTGCAGGGGGATGCGCCGGAACCGTTGAAGGAGGTGCGTCGGTACGGCGAATTTCTTCGAGCGACGCCCGTGGACCTGTGCTGCGCGGGGATTGGAGAAAACGGGCATCTTGCGTTCAACGACCCGCCGGTGGCGGATTTCAACGATCCGGACCCGGTGAAACTGGTGGCCCTGGACGAAGCGTGTCGGCGTCAGCAGGTGCGCGAGGGATGGTTCGCTGACATTGAATCCGTGCCGCGTTACGCGTATACGCTGACCATTCCGACCCTTTGTGCGGCGCAACGCCTGGTTGTGGTGGTGCCCGAGCGGCGGAAGGCGGAAGCCGTGGCGCGGGCTTTATCGGGGCCGATTCATGAGGCGTGTCCGGCCTCGGTGTTGCGGCGGCATCCGGCGGCAACTTTATTCCTGGACACCGAGTCGGCCGCGCTGCTGCGCTTGCCGTGAAGGCCCGACAGGGTGACGAGTCAGGTAACACCGGCGTGCGGCGACCGAAACGCGGCTGTCGGGGTGTGGGGTGGCGGTTGCGCCTCTGAGGATGTACGACCGCTGACCCGATTTCTGGAACGGGCAGGGCAGAGAGTGGAGGGGTGTGGGATCCGCTTTGATCGGGCTGGCGCGAAATGTAAGCGCGTCTCCAAGGGGTTTTGGTATGGGCCCGGGTTGGCAGGGAGGTTCCTTCGGCTGCTGCCGGTCCGGCTTTACACTGAGGGGCTTGCCGGGGGCATCGCCATCATCGGGATCCTGTCGGCCCTCTAGTTTCCGGCTGTATCGGCTGTGCGGGCCCGATTGCGGACGGTTAACCGTCCCTCCCGACTCCGGCAGTTTGGTTTTGCCTTGCCGTTATATGCCCGGGACGGCCACAACCGTTTGCCGCCGAATGCGGATGGGTACCTGGACACACCCGACGGAAAGAGGATGTATGGTGGCTGACCGGGCTCGGCGGGGCCGGATTGCCCCAACACGGCCCAGCTTCGACAGAGCCTGTTGTCACCGTATCTGGGGAGTTTTGGCAGCCTCTGGCAGTGTCCGAAATCCAGGAATCCCGTGCCTCCGGGGTCGGTGCCGCGGCCCCGGCTGCGGACGGTCTTAGTGAACTATTTTGTGGAGTTGTGGAGAGCGCAATTGTGAGTCCGGTGGCGACGACCTGTCGAAAGTTGGTGAGATGGTGCGACCTGCCCCCGGCGAGGTTCCCGACCTGCGGGAGTGTTCGGAGTGATTCCACTGATTTGGGTGGCGTTTGCGGGACTTTGCGGATGGAAATGGTCCCGCTGGGACTAATGGCGGGAGCTGCTGGGACGCACCATGATTTTGGGGTGATGCCGGCCTTGAGCGGGCGGTTTGTGTTCTACGTTCGGCTTGGGTCGTATGGGTTTCCGTTGTTTGTTGCGCCGGAGGGATTTTGGGGGTGGGGGCAGCGCGTCCGGTCGGCCTGGCTCTGGATGGGCCTTCAGGGGAGGGCAGATCTCCCCCTGCTGTGGCGGTTTGTAAACTGCCGTTGGAGCGGCTGACGCCCGGTGAGCGGTGCGAAGCGGCGTGCCGGTGGCTCAGGTCCCGGGCGTGGCACTTGATCGGATTCGGGCGGTGGAGCGGTGTTGCAAGCGAACTTGCTGCCGCTTGGTGGCGGGGCGATGGCCTTTGCGATATTCGCGGGGGGTGCAGCCGCAGAGTTGTTTGAAGACCTCGTTAAACCGGCTGAGGCTCTGGAATCCGGAGGCCAGGGCGACCTCCAGGATGGGGAGATCGGTGGTGACCAGCAGGCGTTGGGCGTGGCAGAGTCGGTGGCGGGTGATGAACTCGGTCATGGTGGTGCCGAAGGCGCGGCGGAACAGGGTCATGGCGTAGTTGGGGTGTAATCCGTGGGCGGCTGCGATCCGGGCGGCACTGAGCGGTTCCTGGTAATGGCGGGCGATGTAGCAAGCCAGTTGGTCGGCCCGCGACAACGCGGGGTCGGGACAGGTTGCTGTGGGTTGACGGGAGATGCGCCGTGCCAGGCGGAGGATGCGGGCTTGGATTTCGAGTCGGACCGGTCGTTCGGTGGCGGGGTTGCTGTTGCGCAGCTCCCGTTCCCATTGTTGGAACTTGATGGGGTCGGAGGGATCGGGTGCGGGTTCCTGCATGAGGTTGCCCTCCAAAAGCCGCTGGGTGAAGTCGGAGGGCAGACCCATGCCGAGGAATTCGCCCAGGGGGACGGTGACGACATAATAGGGATGCTGACCTTCGAAGGCGACGATCTGGTGCGGGATGGCGGCCCAGAAGATGGCCAGACGCCCGGCCGGAATGGTGACGCGACGGCCGCCGAGCAGGTAGGTGAGCGAGCCGGTCCGTAGCCAGTTCAATTCCACCTCGGCGTGTTTGTCGGGTCGTGGCATGCACGCCGGCATCCAGAGCTCGCACGTGAATCCGTAGGGCTGAAACTCCGGGCGCTGAACATCGAACCGTTTCACCGACCTTAGGATTCCGTGAAAACCGGCCGGATTCAAGGAAGAAGCCCCGACAGATTTGGACTAGGGTAGGAGTGAGTTGACAGGTTGTTTGGAGCTTGTTGAAAAGCTGAAGCCGGGCGAAAGCATGGGCGGGCGCACACAGGTTGGAAGTGGAGGGGACGCCGCAGCGGGGTGCCGGGGACTTGGGGGCGCGTGGTGTTTGCCGGCGGGGCGGCTTGGGGGGATCAGGGCAGCTGTGCGGTGCGCCTTGCGGCCCTTGGGGTGGGTGGCGGTGCTGCTGGGGTTGGTGCGGCTGTACGTCGAGGCCGAGGCCGGGCCTGCCGGGTGCGGGGCGCTGGACGGAGTCCGGCATCGCGTGGTGGTGTGTACGGACGTGGGTGGGACGGATCCGGACGATTATCAGTCGCTGGTTTATTTGCTGGTGTACTCGGATGTGCTGGACCTGGAGGGGTTGATATCGTCGCCCTACGGGCCCGGCCGGAAAGAGCACATTCTCGAGGTGATCGATGCCTACGAGCGGGATTATCCGCGCTTGCGCAGCTGGTCGGAAGGTTATCCCCCGCCGGATCGGTTGAGGGCCATCACGAAACAGGGGGCGATTGAGCCTGCGCCCTATGCGGGTTATCGGGGGCCGACCGAGGGTTCAGATTGGTTGATCCGGTGTGCGAGGCGATCGGACGCGCGGCCGTTGCACGTGTTGGTATGGGGTGGACTGGAAGACCTTGCGCAGGCGTTGCATGACGCGCCGGACATCCTGCCCCGGTTGCGGGTGTACTTTATTGGCGGGCCGAACAAAAAGTGGAGTCCGGACGCGTATCAGTACCTGGTCACACGATTTCCAAAGCTCTGGTTGATTGAGGCGAACTCGACCTATCGCGGGTGGTTTGTTGGTGGTGATCAAACGGATCCCTGGGGCAACAGGAGCTTTGTGGAGCGGTTTGTGGTCGGGCATGGTGCCCTGGGGACATTGTTCGCGGAGAAGCTATCGCAGCTCAAAATGGGCGATGCACCCTCGGTGGGATGGCTGTTGCGGGGCTGCCCTGCGGAGCCGGGCCAATCGGGCTGGGGCGGGCGGTTTGTTCGGGCCTGGCGACGCCCGTATTTGCGGCTGGAGCGACTCCCGACGGAGGAGGACCGTTTGGAGGTGTTTGGCATCCTCGAAGTGGTGTTGAAAGTGGATGACGATGGGAGAGTTCCGGTTGAGGCCACGCTGCGGGTGGAGAACCAGGCGTTGCCGTTTGCCCGATTTGCGGACGGAACGATGCGTGTGCGGTTCTCACCCAGGGCGGCGGGTTTGTACCGGTTCAACATCGCGAGTAATTCAGAGGTCTGGGATGGCCGCAGCGGCGCCCTGACGGTGGTGCCGCTGCGGGCGGACCATGCACGCGAGCCGGATCCCGAGTTGCCGTTCTGGTGGACGGACGATCCGGCGCCCGAGTGGGCGGAGGGCGAGCATGCGGGAGCGCGAACGGTGAGCCAGTGGCGTCGGGATTTTTTACGGGACTTTGCGGATCGGATGCGACGGTGCCGCGAGGCGGCCGGTCCTGTCGGGATACCGCAGGCAATTCGGGAGGGCAGAGGTTCATGAAGAGGTTGCCCCGTGTTGAACGGTTCGGTGCAGCGCCGGGGCCGAGGGCGGCGGACCGGCACGGGGAAGAATCGGAGCCGGCGCGGTGGGGGCTGCTGGGCAGAGACCCGGCGGGCTCGCAAAGGTGGAGGTTTATGTGCAGATGCAGATGCTGGTGTTGGTTGCTCGGCTTGGTGCTTTTGGCGGCGGCAGTGCGGGCTGAAGAAGTGCCGGAGAAGGTTCGGTTGTTTGTGCTGACGGACATTGAGAACGAGCCGGACGATGCGCAGTCGATGGTTCGGCTGATGGTTTATGCGAACCAGTTCGACATTGAGGGTTTGGTGGCGACGACGTCGGTGCATCAGCGGAACCGGACTGCGGCGTGGCGGATTCGCGAGATTATCGAGGCGTATGGTCAGGTGCGGGAGAACCTGATGTTGCATGAGCCCGGATGGCCGACGAAGGAGCAGTTGTTGAGCGTGGTGCGGGAGGGTTTGCCGGTGTACGGCATGGAAGGGGTGGGCGAAGGCAGGGATTCGCCGGGGTCGGAGTTGTTGATTGCCGCGGTTGATCGGGAAGATCCTCGTCCGTTGTGGGTGACAGTATGGGGCGGACCGAACGTGCTGGCCCAGGCGTTGTGGAAGGTGCGGGCGACGCGGCCGCCCGCGGCCGTGGCGCGGTTTGTATCGAAACTGCGCGTGTACGCGATTTCCGACCAGGACGATTCCGGCCCCTGGATCCGCCGGAATTTTCCCGAACTTTTTTACATTGTGAGTCCGGGCTTTCACCCTGGCGGCGCGTATCATTATGCGACCTGGAGCGGGATCAGCGGGGACAGATTCCATGGCCGTTTCGCGGGGGCGGACTTTTCCCTGGTGGATAACCCGTGGTTGGATCGGAACATCCGGAGCAAGGGGCCGCTGGGGGCGAAGTATCCGCGGACCGAGTATCTCATGGAGGGGGACACGCCGAGCTTCCTGGGGCTGATTCGGAATGGCTTGAACGTGCCGGAACGGCCGGACTGGGGTGGCTGGGGAGGGCGCTATGAATTGTACACGCCCCGCAAGCAGAAGTGGCATTTGGAGGCTGAGACACGGCCCATCTGGACGGATGCCATGGACGAGGTCAAGGGCGTGGACGGCCAATGGCATACCAGCAATCATGCCACCATCTGGCGGTGGCGGTCGGCCTATCAGAACGATTTTGCGGCGCGGATGGACTGGACCGTGAAGCCCTACAAGGAAGCCAACCACCCACCCGTGCCGCGGCTGGGGCATCCGGATCGGTTGACGGCCCGGCGTGGCGACCGGGTGGAGTTGAATGCCGAGGGGACCAGTGACCCGGATGGCGACGCCGTGTCGTACGAGTGGTTTTACTATCCGGAAGCCGGCACGTTCACCGTTTCGAGTGCCGTTTCCGGGCAGCCGGTGGAGATTCGGAACTTTGATCAACCTCGCGCCTGGTTTGTGGTTCCCACCCAGCGGGTGATGCCACCGGGCACAGGGACCATGCACATCATCCTGGCGGTCACGGACCATGGCGTGCCGAGGCTGACGCGGTATCGCAGGGTGATTGTGGAGGTGCGCGACTGAGATCTCATCGAGGGCCGCGGGTCGGGTGGTATGAGCCTGCCGCGGCTCCGAGACCGAGCCGGAAGAAAGGAAAGAGCATGAACACCATGGAGAAGACACCGACGTTGGGGGTAATCTACGGGAACCGGGATTTCTTTCCGGACCAGCTGGTTGCGGAGGCGCGGGCGGATCTGACCAGGCTGTTCAAGGAGTTGGGGATCCGGGCGATCCAGCTGAACGAGCGGGAGACCAAGCTGGGGGGCGTTGAGACGCACGAGGACGCCCGCAAATGCGCGGCGTTGTTTCGGGAGCATCGCGACGAGATCGACGGCGTGTTGGTGTGCCTGCCGAATTTTGGCGACGAGAAGGGGGTGCTGGATGCGGTACGGCTTTCGGGTTTGAACGTGCCCATCCTGGTTCAGGCCTATCCGGACCGGCCGGACGAACTGTCGCCGGCCCGGCGTCGCGATGCCTTCTGTGGCAAGATCTCGGTGTGCAACAACCTGGCCCAGGCAGGCATCCGGTTCAGTCTGACGCGGCGGCACGTGGAGCACCCACTGACGGATGACTTCCGGCGCGATTTGCAATGGTTTCTGGGCGTGTGCCGGGTGGTCAACGGGATGCGGGGGCTGCGGTTGGGTGCGGTGGGTGCCCGGCCGGGCGCGTTCAATACGGTGCGGTACTCGGAGAAGCTTCTGGAACGGCACGGCATTTCGGTGACCACGGTGGATCTGTCGGAGATCCTGGGAGCTGCGGAGAAGCTGGATGGGCGGGATCCGAGGGTGGCGGCGCGTCTGCAGGAGATCCGATCGTATGCACCGGCCCCGGGTGTGCCGGAGGAAAAGCTGGTCCAGATGGCGAGGCTGGGGGTGGTGCTCGCGGACTGGATGCAGGCGAATCATCTGCACGCCATGGCCATCCAGTGCTGGACCTCGTTGCAACGGCATTACGGCTGTAACGTGTGCACCCTGATGAGCCTGATGAGTTAACGGTTCCTACCGAGCGACCATTTACTCCGGAACATCAGTCTGGAGGTGCGTCGCGGGGAGGTTCTCGGAATCTTCGGCCTCATGGGTGCGGGCCGGACCGAACTGCTGGAAACGTTATTCGGGCTGCACCCGGATCACATGGAGGGCAGGGTGGAGTTGGACGGGCGACCGGTACGGATCCGGTCCCCCATGGACGCGATTGACCTGGGACTGGCCCTGGCACCGGAGGATCGCAAGGCCGAGGGCCTGGTGTTGGAGATGAGCGTGCGGGAGAACGCGAGTCTGGCGTGTTTGAACCGGTTGACACGGTTCGGTTTCATTCGCACGGCTGCCGAGCGTACGCTGGTCGAACGGTACCTGAAGCAGCTGCGGGTCAAGACACCCTCGCTGGAGCAGCGCATCCGGCATCTGAGCGGTGGGAACCAGCAGAAGGTGATTCTGGCCAGGTGGCTGGCCACCTCGCCGCGGGTGTTGTTGTTGGACGAACCGACCCGCGGCATTGACGTTCAAGCCAAGCGCGAGATTTACGAACTCATTGACGAACTGGCCCGCGCGGGGCTGGCGGTGATCGTGGTTTCGTCGGAAATGCCCGAGATCCTGACCGTGTCGGACCGAATCGTTGTGCTTTGCGAGGGGTGCAAGACGGCGGAATTCACCCGCGCGGAAGCCACGGAGGAACGGTTGATGGCCGCGGCGTTGCCGCGATCGGACAGCCCGGACAACCGTGGGGTTCCGGATGCGCAGGGTCGTTCGGGGATGTGCCGCGGATGAGGCTGGATTTTCCGGTGGCTTTGGAGGGTTGGCGCGGCAGGCGGCGTTAAAAGCCGCCGGGCTTTGACGGAAACGGGTTGCATTGCAGTGGCCACGAGGCAGGGACATCGAGACTGGCTGGCCCGGGGACAATCGCTTCTGGGCCTTGGATTGATGGTGGTCCTGATGAGCCTGTTGTCCGACCGGTTTCTGACGGTGGAGAACGGGCTCAACATTCTGCGACAGATTTCTGTGAACCTTTGTCTGTCGGTCGGGATGACCCTGATCATCCTTTCCGGTGGGATTGATCTGTCGGTGGGTGCGGTGCTGGCGCTGGCGGGTGCGGTGGCGGCGGGGCTGCTCAAGGAGGGGTTATCCCTGCCGATGTTCGGCGTGCTACTGCAGTTTACGGTTTGGGGTGCCATCCTGGCGGGGGTTGTGGTGGGGCTGGCGTTGGGGTGGTTCAACGGTTTTGTCATTACGCGGTTTCGGTTGCCGCCGTTTGTGGCCACGCTGGGCACGTTGAGCGTGGCACGGGGACTCACCATGCTCTGGACGGGGGGCTATCCGATCACGGGTCTGGGTGAAACGTTCGGGTTCATGGGGACCGGCTTCTGGTTGGGTGTGCCGATGCCGGTCTGGATCTGTGCCTTCTGGGTGGCGGTGTTTGTGGTGGTGACCCGCCGCACGCGATTTGGTCGGCATCTTTATGCCGTGGGCGGCAATGAGCGGGCTGCCTTGCTGACAGGTCTGCCGGTGGAGCGGGTGAAGCTGTGGGTTTACACCCTGGGCGGCGGCCTGGCCGGCGTGGCCGGTTTGATGGTGACCGCGCGGCTCGACTCGGCCCAACCGAATGCCGGGCTGGGGTACGAATTGGACTCGATCGCCGCGGTGGTGATCGGGGGCACGTCCCTGTCGGGTGGCCGGGGTTCGGTGATGGGCACGGTGTTGGGTTGCCTCATCATCGGGGTGCTGAACAACGGCCTGTTCCTTCTGAACGTCTCACCCTTCTGGCAGCAGGTGATCAAGGGCCTGGTGATCCTTGCCGCGGTGGCGCTCGACCGCATGAGCCAACGGAACGACTGATCCGACGCGTCACATCCCCCCACGGCTGCGAGCGGCGGGACCTCCCCGGTCCTCAATGCCTCCTGCGCGTTGCCGATGGGAGGACCTGCTCAGCAGAAAAAGCGGATCGCGAGCGGGTAGGGCCAAACCTGGCCGGCATGGGCCTTGATGGCCCCCACGATGGGGAACACGACCGAGCAAACCCCCAGGACCAGGATCAGCAGCAATCCCATTTCGTCCTCGAGGAGCACGAAAGCCACAGCGCAGTAAAGGAGGGCCGACAAGATCCAGTTCGCCACCGCTTTGCCATGGGCGTCCAAGCCGGGCAGGGAGGCTTTCTTGAGCTGCCAGATCAGGATGGGCACCAGCAGCCCGGCCAAGGGAACAACGTAGCCTGCGAACAGTGAAAGATGCAGGATCAAGGCCCACAAGCGTGTTTGCGGTTCGCGTGGGTCCGGTGCGGGGGGTGGCGCCGATGCTGGTGTGCCTGACGGCGCCAGGGATTCGGGGTCCATGAGTTGAAGGATGACCGTCAGGCGTTTGACGCGGTTGCGTGATCGTCGTCGAGCACTCACGGCGCTGTTGCAGTTACGGTAGCCCCGTCGGCAAAGCCGCGTCAAGCCGGACGTCCCCGTGAGAAGGGCCGGGGAGGCATCCAGCTTGCGGGCACGTACGTTCGGCGTCCGCCCCGGACACATTTCCCTGCGCGGGAGGTCGTTCCTTGCGGCCGGGGATCCCGGCGGCCGGGGTTTCGAACCCGGTAAAACCTTCACCTGCGTCAAAGCCCTCGGTGAGCGGGCCATGTAAAAGAGGATCGTGATGGATGGACGAAAAGTCCGAACCGGCCCAACGCACGGCTCACGGCCGAGTGGGATGGGCCTCTTGCGTTGGACCGCCGGGTTGGGCGCGATGCTGCCTCTCCTGGCAGGGCTGGTAGCCGGCCGGCTCGTTGGCCTGGCGGGAACGGCGTCTGTGCCCGCGGGTGGGCCGGAGGCGGAGCCCGGACCGGCAGTCGCGGTGCAACTTCCCAAGGTGGAGAAACCTCCGGCCCTCCAACCTCCCGTGGGTCTGCCGGTGGATGCCCACCTGGACAAGACACCCCCGCGCGCCACGCGGGGATTGGACCTGGTGAAGCTCGGCTGGACCTACAACTGCATGGAGTGCCACAAGCTGTTGCCGGCCCGCTGGCACTACGACCGACCGATGGTGGAGCATCAGGACATCCGGCTCGAGCATGGGAACAATCGGTTTTGTCTGAATTGTCATCATCCCACGAACCGCAATGCGTTCGTGGATTATGACGGGTCGGAAATCCCGCAGGGCGAGGTGGTTCGGCTTTGTGCCAAG
Source organism: Limisphaera ngatamarikiensis (assembly GCF_011044775.1). NCBI lineage: Bacteria > Pseudomonadati > Verrucomicrobiota > Verrucomicrobiia > Limisphaerales > Limisphaeraceae > Limisphaera > Limisphaera ngatamarikiensis. The sequence goes on from NZ_JAAKYA010000012.1 coordinate 94,873, forward strand.
TGCCACGGCACCATTTATCGCGATTGGCTGGCCGGTGTACACGGGCGCCGTAACGGGTACTGGGACCCGCGGCGGGGCCCGCAGACCCAGTTGCGCTGCATCCAGTGCCATGATCCGCATCGACCGGCCTTTGCGCCGATGAAACCGATGCCGCCGCTGCGGTATCCGCCCCGGGCCGCCGGTTCACCCCGGCGGTCCGGGGAAGGGCATCCCTCGCATCAGCCATGAACGACGCATCCTCCACGCCCCAATCCGCGCGCTCGCTCGAGGAGGTGTACCGTCCCATGACGCGGCGGACCTTTCTCAAGGGAGCGGCGGCGTCCCTGGTGGGGATGGCCGGGTTGATGGCCGCCCTGCGACCGTTACTGGAGCTGGAGCGGGGCGAGATGACGCTGGAACAGTTGTTGTGGAAGCACTAACGCGAACTGACACCGGAGGAGTTGGAGCAAATCCTGCGGCGTCCGGAGGCGGAAACCGAACGGCAATACGGGGTCAGGCCGCACATCCGGGACGTTCGGCCCCGGCCGGGGGTCGAGTTTGCGTATGCGCTGAATCTGACGCGGTGCATCGGCTGCCGGAAGTGCGCTCATGCCTGTTTGAGGGAGAACAATCAATCGCGGGAGGACCCCGACGACATCGAGATGTCGTACATCCGGGTGCTGGAACTGCAAAAGGGAGCGATCAACCTGGAGACCTCGAACGTGTACTATGACCCGGATCGGGTCCCCCAACCGGACAAGTATTACATGCCGGTGCAGTGCCAGCAATGTCGGCAGTCCCCCTGCACAAAGGTGTGCCCGGTCCAGGCCACCTGGCAGGAACCGGACGGCATCGTCGTGGTGGACTACAACTGGTGCATCGGATGTCGTTACTGCATGGCGGCATGTCCCTATGATGCACGCCGGTTCAATTACAAGAAACCGACCCTTCCGCCCGGGGCCATGAATCCGAACCAGAGTTATCTGAGCAATCTCTCAAAAGCCTCAGCGGAGCAGGTACAGCGCACGGCGGGTTGCCCGCCGTTGGCCGTACATCGCGCGCAGACATGCGGCATGGTTGGGGGGGGGTTGCGCGGCTTTTACGGGGCGCGGGTTTTTGGAGCCTCGGAACGCCGGGGCGTTTTCGGGAGGAGATTGCCCACACGGGGACGCAGGGGTGCAGGCCGGGTTGGTCCCATGATCATCCGCCGCGGGTGTCGGATCGTGGCAAGGGCTCCAAGAGGAGCTGCCGAGCTGCGCGTCTTCCAATGGCCATTCGGGTGACGCCGGATTCCGGGCCGGGGCGGGTTGCCCACGGCGGTTCTGGTTCTTGACAGCGGCACTGCAGGAGGGGCAATTTAAGGCCTGATTCGAGGGTGCCTCGGTAGCTCAGTTGGTAGAGCAGCTGACTCTTAATCAGTAGGTCCCAGGTTCGAGTCCTGGCCGGGGCACCAAATCCTTTTTTCTGCCAACCTCCGAGACAGGTGTGGTTTGCTCCTGTGGGGGGGCCGTCCGGGTTTTCCTTCCAAGAGCGGGGCACGAATGCGTTTGGGCGGTGCAAACCCGCGCGAAATCTCGTGGACAGGGTTTCTTGCGGGTTACCGGGCGGGCAGACAGGTGGCTCGGCAAAGGGGGCGACTCGGGTTTTCGAATTGCCCGGGCAGGGGTTCGAATGGATAAAGGGGGCGTGGGCCTGCGTGTACTGGTTTGTCCGGACAAGTTCAAGGGCTCGCTGACCGCGGCGGAGGTGTGCGAGGCCATTGCAAGGGGTTGGCGCCGGGGTCGCCCGGAGGACGTGTTGGAGCTGTTGCCGGTGAGCGACGGGGGTGATGGATTTGGGGATGTTGCGCGGCGGCTGGTGGGGGCGCGGTCGCGGTTCTTGCGCACGGTGGATGCGGCGGGCCGGCCTTTGCGGGTGCGTTGGTGGTGGGAGGGGCGTACCCGCCTGGGCATAGTTGAATCGGCGGGGATTATTGGGTTGGCCTTGTTGCCCCGGGGTCGGTTTCATCCATTTGAGATGGATACGACCGGTTTGGGTCGGGCGCTGGGGGTGGTGGCCCGGCGTGGGGCGCGTTGTGTGTTGATCGGGTTGGGTGGCAGTGCCACCAACGATGGCGGCTTTGGGTTGGCGCGGGCGTTGGGCTGGCGATTTTTGGATGCCCGGGGAGGCGAGCTGACGCGGTGGACCGAATTGGTGCGGTTGGTCCGTGTGGTTCCTCCGCCGGGGCGGTGGCCGTGGCGCCGTGTGCAGGCGGCGGTGGATGTATCGAACCCGCTGCTGGGTCCGCGCGGGGCCACGCGCGTGTATGGTCCTCAGAAGGGCCTTCGTCCGGAGGATTTCGCTCTGGCGGAGCGGTGTCTGCGGCGCCTGGCGGATGTGATGGAAGAGTGGACGGGGAGGTCCCTGGCGTGTGTGCCGGGGGCTGGTGCCGCGGGTGGACTTGGATTTGGACTGATGGCGTTTGCCGGAGCGGAACTGATTTCGGGTTTTGGATGGGTGGCGCGGAAGGCCGGGCTGGAACGGAAGCTGCGTCGGGCGGATCTGGTTTTGACCGGCGAGGGCGCGTTGGATCGTTCCAGTCTGATGGGGAAGGCCGTGGGTGAGATTGCGCGGATCTGCCGGCGGCAGGGTAAACCGTGTCTGGCTTTCGCAGGGCGTTTTCAACCCTGGCCGCGGCACCACGTGTGGTTCGAGCGGGTGTACGCGTTGGTGGACGCAGTTTCGGAAACAACGGCCATGCGACGGGCCGCCGAGGTGTTGGAAAGGCTGGCCACACGTGCGGCGACGCAATGGGCGGACGCGGCGGCAGGTTGAGGGGGTGTTGGTGGGGCGGTTTGGGGATGGGCGTGGGAGGCTGGGAGGCGGGGGCGGGCCGGCGGATACTTCCGGTCTGGCGGCGTCCGGGTTCAGCTGCGGGTCACCTGCAATCCAGTGGTGGAGACGCTGAATCGGACGAACCGGGCCCGGGGATTGGGCGGGTGGCGGGTGAGGATTTCGCGGATGCGGGCGGCGGCGGCCGGGTCGTGCGCGATCATGAAGAGGTAGCCGCCACCTCCGGCGCCGGTGAGTTTGGCAGCGGCGAGCCAGGGGGCAACGGCGTCGAGGATGGCTTGGATCTGGGGCGGGTTTGTTGCCGGGTCGAGTGCCTGGTTGAGGCGCCAGCTTTCGCGCACGGTTTCGCAAAGACCTTCAAGGTCGCAGCGTTGGATGGCGAGGGCACCGCGTTGCGCGTTGCGGCCGATTTCCTCGAGCAGGGCGAGGTGCCGCGGGGAGTTGAGGAAGACGGCTCGGACGATTTCGCCCAGGATGTTCCACGCCAGGCGGGTGATGCCGGTGTAGTACAACAGGCAACAGTCGGCGGTGAGCGGGGATTCGAACAGGTGCTGGGGGAGCCAGTGAATTTGCGGGGTTTGGCGCAGGCCGGGGCGGGTTTCGATCAGTTTGATGCCCCGCTCGAGTGCGCCGAGTTGGTCCTGCCAGCCGCCGCCGGTGCCCAGGAGCTGTTCCAGCACCAGGGTCCGATGCGAGAGGGTTTCACGGTCCCAGCCGAGCCCGCACAGATCGGAGAGCGCGGCCAACAGGGTTGTGGCCAGGATGCTGCTGGTGCCAAGTCCGCTGCCTTTGGGCACGGCGGCGACCAGAGACAGCTCAATGCCACCGCCGAAGTCGCGCAGTTGCTCCTCGAGGGAATCGAAGCCGCCATCGGCATGGAACCGGGGTGAAAACCCGGCCAGGGCCAATGCGGCTCGGGCCAGGCCGAAGGGATTACCCGGATCGCCGAACTCTTCCAGTTCGGCGTAGGTGCGTACGTGTTGCTCGGCGCTAAGGTCAATGGAACGGATCACCAGCACCGGTTCGGGGATGCATTTGGCGAAGACCTGCAGGGGCGGCTGACCGTTGAGGTCCACAGCCAGGTTGAGGACCCGACCGCCATGTTCGAGGCAGTAGGGTGGGGTGTCAGTCCAACCGCCGGCCAGGTCCACCCGGACCGGGCTGCGGGCCCAGACGATTTGGTCTTCCAGGACGGAACGGACCGGGCGGGCTGGGGTGACGCGTGCCTCGCGCACAAGCATGTCCCGCAGGGAATCGAAGGCGTCGCGTTCGAGCCGCCGCCAACCCGAATCTCCGCGCAGTCGCGCGAGGGCGGCCTGGAACATGGCTTCGCGCGCGTGGTTCAGAGGAGGCTCATCCGGGCCCGGTTCGACCGGTGCAGGGGCCGATGCGGCGTTGACTACCAGCCGTGCCGTGGCCTCCAGGTCCAGTCGGTAAAAGATGCTCCATTGAGCGTGTTTTCGGAGCGTGGCCAGGGCTTCGAGGCGCAGCCCGGCGCGCTGTTCGTAAAGACGGCGCGGATTGCATTGGCGAAGCAGGTCGGCTGCGGAGAGGCGCGGGCTGCGCGCCCACAGACGGGCCCAGGTGTTGGCTCCCCGGGTCTCCGGCTGCCAAAGCCACTGAATGAAGTTTGGGTCGAGTTCTGCGGAGGAAAGAACCGGGAACAATGGGCAATCGTACAGGTCCAGGCCAGGGGTCCAGCCGAGGTCGCGTGGCTGAAGATTCCGTTGAGCCAGCCATTGAGCCACGGGCTGCCCGAGCCAGCGGGTGTCCGGATCGTCCCAGGCACCGCGGAAGGTGTCGGTGAAACCGTACGGTCGGGCGCACCAGCGGTCCTCTCCCACCGGCACGAGGTCGAGACAGATACCCGGTGGCAGGCTGATGGACCAGTAATTGTCGGGTATGCCGGTGAGAACGTGTTGGTGCTCCAGTTCCCAGCGGCTGCTTATCACGGAATTTTCGATCCAGAGCGTGTGGCGGGTTTCACGGTCGAGGAGGGGGACCACCCGCGCGTTTTGCAGGACCTGATCGGGATGACGCCGGTCCTCCCAATCGCCCGGTATGCAGTTTTGGAGGGCCACGACGGATGCCAACATCTGGGCCGAGGTGCCGAAATGGTAGAACTCTGCTCCCGGCCATTCCACGACGGCGCAGCGGAGGGCCTGGAGCTCGGGGTCGGGGAACCGGGGTTCGGTTCCGAGAGCTGCGGTGAATGTGGCGTAGAATTCGTACGGTCGGGGCCGGCCCTCGTGAAAGGACGCCCGGGCCGGGTTCCAGCCGCAACGGTCCATCAGAACCCGGAGGGCACGCGAGCTGAGCAACCAGAGTCCGGTGTCGACCAGGAAGCGGTAGGAGAGTCCAAGCTCGCGGATTCGGGACGCGGAGGGTTTTTGGCAGGTGAAGGCGAGTCGGCCCGGCTCACGGCGGTGGCAGAAGAGCACGCCGAAATGTTGCGCGGTTTCCGGGGGCACACGCACGCCCAGGACGAGCACGTCGGCCTCCGGCAGACGGGGTGGTTCGGGCCCGGGCCGGATCCATACGTCTCCGCTGCACAGGAGGATCCGGGTGGAATCCGGTGCGGCGCGCAGGATCCGATCCCACAGGGGCTGTTGGAGGTCCAACAGGGTTTGGTCGAGCCGTTGTCCGCGGCTCCAGCGGAAAACCGGAATGGGCAGGAGCGCTTTCCCCACCGGGGCGTAGGCGGGCAGGCGACGGCTTTGTCCGCCGGCATGGACGACCACGCGCCGTGCGGCATCGAGCCACGATTCAAACGGAACGTCGGCTCCCTCGTGTTTCCAGGCTTCGACGAGCAGATGTGCGGTGGCGCCCCCCGATCCCGCGGGAGGACCCGAGGGGTCGGTACCCACAAACCAGGTGGGCGCCGGACGATTCTCCAGCTTCGCAAACACCGGGGCCATGGCCGGCGGCAGTGAAATCAGGTATTGCGATGTCATGGCGCATCCGGGTGGATTACGATGACATGGTTCGCGGCGGTCCGCACGAGGATCCTAGTGGGGGCCGCCGGGGGCCGGGGCTCAAGTGGATTGTTCATGGGCCGGAGTGCCGGGGCTCGAGGATGCACCTGCTTGGACCGGGGGCGGAAACAACGGGGATCGGATCCAGCCCCATCGGGCGAGCCGGTAGGTGAAAGCGGTGCGGAGGCAACCCCAACCGTAGCGCACGCTGCGGCGGAAGTTGATCGAGGAGGCTTCCGGGAAATAGCGGGCCGGACAGCTTACCTCGCCGATGCGGAATCCGTGCCACAGGATTTGCGCCAGCATTTGATTGTCGAAGACGAAGTCGTCCGAATTGACCGAGTGGTCGATGCGGCGGAGCACGTCGGCCGCGAACGCGCGGTAGCCGGTGTGATATTCGGAAAGTTTGGCGCCCAGCAGCCAGTTTTCCACAAGAGTGAGTGCACGGTTGGCGATGTATTTCCACAGGGGCATTCCGCCGCGGAGTGCCTGACCTCCGAGGATACGGCTGCCCAGCACGCAATCGTAGACCCCATTGGCGATCATGGAGGCCATGGCCGGGATTAGGGCCGGGGTGTACTGGTAATCGGGATGGATCATGATGACGATGTCGGCGCCGGCTTCCAGGGCGAGGCGGTAGCAGGTTTTCTGGTTGCCGCCGTAACCGCGGTTGCGGGGGTGGACGTGGACACGGACTCCTTCGAGTGTGCGGGCAATGGCCACGGTGTCGTCGCGGCTGTCATCGTCCACAAGGATGATTTCATCCACGATTTCCTGGGCCCGCACCTCGGCCCATGTTTGGCGGAGGGTACGGGCGGCGTTGTAGGCCGGCATGACCACCACGATTTTGCGCCCGCGATACATCGTTGTGACCTTGCTTGATGAAAGCGGCGTCAACCTGCCGCAGAGCCGCCGGGGTTGAGAAGTCGAAAATCTTGCCCGGACCGGTGCGTTTGGGGGCCGGCGCGGGCGTGATGGGTCGGTGCGTTACGGTTCATGCGGGTGTTGTGAACCTGGCCGGGCTTTGAGGCGTTGGGGGGCTTGGGGAAGGGCGGCGCCCTTGCGGTGCGGAGAAGTCCGGCTCATGGCGGTTAATTTCCCGGCGGATTGAGAGCCGGGCGGGTGCGGGGGGAAGCAAGGGCGCCCTCGCCGTCCGCAAATGTGGGCACGGAGGACCGTGCCGCTCCTCGGATCCACGCAAGGCCGGCACAGGGGGACTGTGCCCCTCCGGTTCATGGCTCCTGCGTGACGCGCCTCTGTCTTTGTGGGGTGCGTTCTCTGTGCCTCTGTGGTTTTAGTGGTTTCTGTGGCCCTGTGGGGAATTGGACGGGCTCGGAGGGCCATGTCTATTCCTTTGAGTCCGCTTCCGGGCCGGCTTGGCGTTCATGGGCTTGACCGGTTCAGGTCGGCGTGGTTGAGTGGCGTTGTGTCGGGTCGAGGGGTGCCAACGAAGATGCGTCGAGCGCTGGCCTGCCTGATGGTGTTCTTGTGGGTATGGGTATTCGCCCAGGCCGCATGGCAGGGGATGAGTGGCCACGTCCACAAGGGTTCGGCCAACGCGCCCGGCTGCGCCCTTTGCACGGTGACATTGGGGCTGTTGGACGTTCCGGCGACGACCGCACCGGCGTGTGAACCCTCCCTTGGACCGGTCCTGCCAGAGGCACCTTCATCTGCCGAACCTGTGCCGGTCCGTGCCTGTTTGCCTCACGTTCGGGCTCCGCCCGCAGCCGAGCTTCCCTGACTGTGATTTGTCGGGAGCGGGTGCGATCCCGCTCGGATGTGATGCCCGGTGTTGGGGTCGGGCCGCGGGGTTTGCAAGAAGTGGCCCCGTGAGTTGAGGGAACCTCGGGACGGAGTGGATTGAGCAGCCGGATTATGGATTCCATGAAAAGGTGTTTGTGTGTATTGGCCGTGTTGGGCCTGGTGACGGGCATGCGGGCGCAGGGCCCTGCCGGTGGCGAGGAGCGGTCGGAGCGCATCCGTGAACTGGAGCGGCGACTGGAACAGCTTCAGGAGGCGTTTGAACGGACGTTGGCGGAGCAAAAGAAACAGATGGAGGCGCTGCAGCGGGAGCTGGAGTTGCTTCGCCGGGAAGGGGTGCGGACCTCAGATGCGGGGGCGGTCGCATCTGGTGCAGTAGCGGCGCCGGTGGCGTCAGGGCCGGAGGCGGCTGGCGGCGCTGGTTCCTTGAGGGCGCCGGGACCCTTTTCGTGGCGGTTGGGTGGCGGGGGTGGTGGTTTGGGG